>NZ_CANCWN010000012.1:0-53217 GCF_947381485.1 Limosilactobacillus avium
AGAACTTGAATAGCTCTAATTTAAATTAATTAAGCGAATTGACTTCGCAAATGTTTTGCTCTAATCACCGAAGTGATTAGAGACCCTACACATTTGATTCGTCGAAACTTTGTTCAGTTTTCAAAGGTCTACCAGTTAGCTAACTAAGCAGTTAACTAACGTTGAATATTTTATCAAATCTGCTCATCAAAGTCAACAACTAATTTTAATTAATTAAGTTAGCTCATTAACAAGCAGCTTTTATAATATATCACGTTGTCCAGAAGTTGTCAATAAGAAATTTAACTTTCTTGTCAAAGAATTGTAACCAATCCGTCATCTCTGTGACAACGTTAAATATAATACATGGTATTCGCACAAGCGTCAAGCGCTATTTTTACTTTTTCGGAGTGTGAATTAGCAGTTCTGAACTTTTACATACTCCATCCCATTTATTGTTCGAATATCAGCATTTAAAAAGCAAAAGCTCCCGCTAATTTAAACTTTAGCAGGAGCTTTTGCAAACATTAAATTCTAAAAGTTATTTAACCCGGGCCAGGAAGTAGTGCTTCTTCCCCCGCCGGACAATGACAAACTTGCCGTCAAAGTGGCTACTTGGGTCAATTTCGGCATCAACATCGTCGACCTTCTCACCATTAATCCGGATAGCACCGTTGGAAACGTCTTGCCGGGCCTGCCGACGTGACGGTTCAATCCCGTTATCGGTTAACCAGATGACAATGTTTTCCTTCTTATTTTCCACGTCGACTGAAGGCATGTTCTTGAAGCCTTGTTCGATTTCGGCAACTGACAGGTCAGCAACATCCCCGGAGAAGAGAGCCTTACTGATTCGTTCCGCCTCTTCAACCGCCTTTTCGCCGTGAACAAACTTCGTCACTTCTTCCGCAAGCCGCCGTTGCGCCTCACGCTTCCATGGTTCCTTCTCCACCTTTTCAGCGAGGTCATCAATTTCTTTCTTAGAAAGGAAGGTGAAGTACTTCAGGTACTTAACAACGTCGCGGTCATCCTGGTTGATCCAGAATTGGTAGAATTCGTATGGGGACGTCTTCTTCGGGTCAAGCCAGACAGCACCGCCCGCAGTCTTACCAAACTTTGTCCCGTCAGCCTTCAGCATCAACGGAATCGTCAGCCCGTAAACCTCTGTCTCCGGGCCTTCCACCTTGTGGATCAGGTCAATTCCGGCCGTGATGTTCCCCCACTGGTCAGAACCACCAATCTGCAGTTGAACATCATTATGCCGGTACAGGTGCAAGAAGTCGACTGATTGGAGGATTTGGTAGGTAAACTCCGTAAATGAGATCCCGGCTTCCAGACGGCTAGCTACAACTTCCTTGTTCAGCATGGTATTAATGTTGAACAGCTTCCCGTAGTCCCGCAAGAAGTCCAGCAGGCTGATCTTGGAAAGCCAGTCGTAGTTATTAACGATGGTGAAGTTTTCGGTCCCAAACAACTTCTTCATCTGTGCTGTCAGGGCTTCTTCGTTGTGGTGAACCTGGTCCATCGTCTGCAGTTGCCGTTCACTCTTCCGACCAGATGGGTCCCCAATCGCACCGGTCCCCCCACCAATGATAATTACCGGGTGGTGGCCAGCCAACTGGAACCGTTTCAGAATCATGAATGGGATCAGGTGCCCAATGTGCAGACTGTCACCGGTTGGGTCAGTTCCACAGTAAAGGGCAATCTGCTTATCCTCCGTCAGTTTCTTCAGTGCGTCTAAGTCCGTGGCCTGGTTAATCGCCCCACGCCATTTCAAATCATCAATAATGTTCATGCAATGTCCCTCCTAAAACATCCACGGATACAAAAAATCCCTGGCTTCTAAAATGAAGTCAGGGACGATTTAACCGCGTTACCACCTTGAATTGTAGTTCAAATGAACTACCGCTCTCGCCGATAACGGGACGATCCGATCAAAAGACGGGCTCAGCAAGTGTAATTCGTTTTCCCAGCCTGGCAGGCTCGCAAACACCGCCTGCTCTCTGAATGTCCACTGGTCAACTACTGGGTCTTGCCTCAGCGCCCTTTCATAGTTGACGTTATTGTACCGACTTTCGTTTACTCCTGTCAAGCTACTTTGCAACCTGTTTGAGGAAACTATCCTTCAATAGGTAGTGGTGACCAGCCGTCAGGTCATATTGAACCAGCCGGTAGTCGTCAAAGAGCTTGCGCTGCTTGGCATTCAACTTCGTATGCTGGCCCCGCTGGTTGACGAACGAGATCCCGCTCTGGTGGGCGGTGTTGTTCTTCGCCGTTCCGTTGGTTGGCAGCGAAATTGCCGGCAGGTCTTCCTCAACCTCCGTCAAGAGGGCGTAGTAAGGTGATACTTTGACGTCCATCTTGGCCAGGGCCATCGCGGAAAAGTCGTTGGGACCGACAATCTTATGCTGGGCCGTCAGCCGGTCCGTATTCATCCGCCGGGCAGCCTTATTGCTGTAAATGAAGTAGTCCGTCTCGTGCAGCGGAATTCCGTACTTGCTCATCGGCAGGCCGTGGTAAATTCCCGGTAGGTGGTCGCCATACCAGACGATTGTCGTCGGCTGCTTCATCCCGTCAACCCGGTGAATCCACCCGTCCAGCGCCTGGTCCGTGTAATGGATTCCTTGGATGTAAGCCTCAATTTGCCCCTGCTGGTCAGCATTCTTAAAGCCCCGTCCGGAAACGTGGTACTGCCGCTTGTGGTAGTATTCCGGCCGGTACGGCATGTGGTTTTGCATCGTGGCCACCTGGATAAACTTCCCGTGGGGCTGGCGGTGAAGGTTCAGGTCGATTTCCTTATAGGTCGAGTCATCGCTGACCCGCGGATTATTTTGGATCTTACTCTTGTAGGTGATCTTGTTACCACCGTCAAAGTGGTAGAACTTCTTAAAGCCAAACTTCTTGTAAACCGTCTTACGGCTATAGAGGTTAGCCGTGAACGGGTGAATACCGATTGCGTAGTGGAAAAGGCGGTTGATGGTGAAGGTGCGTTGCTGGTAGGGCACTAACTGTGAGTACGGTGTCGGCATCGTTGGCGAGAAGTTAGCAATCGATAGTCCCGTCAGCGCCTGGTACTCCATGTTGGCGGTCCCCCCACCGTAACCAGAACTGATCATCAGGCCACTGGTCGTATGCTGCTTAAACTGGTGCAAGAACGGCAGTGGGTCACCGCCGCTTACCTTCATCCCCGGTACCCGGCGAGGGTCAGCAAAGCTTTCACTCAGGACAAATACCAGATTCTGCTTACCCACGTTCTGGTGGGTCCGCTGCTGGTTAATTTTCACGCCGGCTTGAGCGTAGCGCCGCTCAATTTGGTCCATCCGTGACTTGGTGTAGCCCGCCGGCTCGGTCATGACATGGACATCAACGTTATTGGCAAACTGTAATAAGGTCCCGTTCATCCGGGCGCCCCGAATCTGACTGTAGAAGTAGGGAGTATCGTCCAGCCGCTGCAACTGCTTAAAGACGATTGACTTACTGTGATTGGCCCGGGTAAAGCTGGCCAAAAACAGCACGGCAAGAACAGCCACGATTATCCGGGCCCACACACTGAAGCGGGTTGGCTTCCCGTAGCGGTGTTCCACCCAGGCAAAAATGACAATTAGCAAGACGATGCCTAGTAGTGCGCCCACCAAGACCCAGGGGTTCACCATCCCCAGCAGTTCACCGGGGGCCGTAACGGTAGAGACATCAGTCGGCAGGATGGGCTCATTACGAGCCGCAATCTTCAAGACAGATGCCACCAGCCAGCCGAGGTAGAAGACAATGCCGATACCGCTGCTGAGCCACCAACGATTGGTCAGGGCCATCAGCAAGAGGACAATGGCAAAAATGATTAAGACGTTGACCGTCACAATCTTCGCCCGCTGGGTCACTACCCACTGGACCATTGTGAGGTCATTGTTCCAAAGGATGGCAAACGAGGCCACCGTGATCAGCCACAGGATGGCGTAGGTTAGCAAAACCGGCCAGAAGCGCTTCGCAAACTGCTTCCCCCAGATTAAGAGCCCCCGCCAGTTGGTGTCGATTGCCCAGTCAATTCTGGTGATCACCCCTGGCAGGCCCAACAGGAGGACCGCCAGGATAATTGCCAGTGCGACTACTAGCGGCCACTTTACCGTCGGCACCATAATCGGGGTTACCGCCTGGGGGGTTCCCAGTAAGCCCAGTAGGAGGATCCCCTGCACAATGTTATGGTCGTTAGCCCACTGGCCTTTGGTCCCCCGGATTGCCCAGGCAAAGGCGAGCAGGCAGGTAATGATCACTACCGGCTGGTAAGCATTAATCGCCAGTAGGTAGTGGTAATTCGGGGTAAAGCCCCGGTGTGGGCTGTAGATGATCCGGCTCATGTTTAGCCAGGTCATGATTCCGGAAAGGCAGAACATGGCCACCGTCAGCAGTCCGTACAACCAGCTTGGCCACTTCTTTAGCCATTCACGGTCATTAGCTAGCCAATCCCCTGCCGCAAAGAGGTACACAAACCAGACAAGGCTGGTCCCGCGGTGAAAGCCAAGCAGGTCGTAGCCATTAAACAGGCGGATAACAAAGAAGGCCACCGTAATGGCAATCAGCCAGTGACGGCGATGATCAATTGACCACCGGTGCAGGAGCTGCTGGAGAGGCCGGGCAAAAATAAAAAGCCCCGTCCCGACTAGCCAGGCAATGAAGACTTCCTGACCGACATACAGCTCCGGCGACGGTTGACTAGTGCTAAGGATGGGCTGGGTCGTGTACTTGGCCCAGATAAAACCCAGGGCCCCCAGTAGCCATAGGCAAACCGCCATTCCCAACCGGCGCTTCGGGTAGCGTTGGCCTGTCCCAATTAGGATGGGGACAATGACAACTAATGCACTGACGGCCATCTTGACCAGCCACCAGCCAGCAAAGTAAGCCGGGTGACCATTCAGGTGGGTCATTAATTGGCCTACTGTCCCCAGAAAACACAGGAGTGCAATTACACTCAAAATACTCCAAAACAAATATCCCTTACTTATTTGTTTCTTTAACATCCAATCCAACTTTCTATAGTAATATTACTTTTCATTATATGAATCTTTTATCAGTGGTTTCAATGAACAAATAGTAAAAGTGTCTTATCATGATACAAAACTGCACATTTACCACTCTAATCGTATTAAAGAAGGCCCCAGCACTTGGAAAGGCCAAGTACTAGAGCCTTATAAAGTGAAGAATCATTTTCCCCACTTATTTATCTTGTTTCTTTGTTTCGGGCTTATGGTCCCCACTCTTTTTGGCAACCGGTGAAGGCTGCTTTTTCTCCTTCTTGGGGGCGTAAACTTCGTGGACATATGCTTCACCAGTCAATTCAGCCACTGGCTTAAAGGTATCCTTGAAGATTTCGTCAATATCTTGAGTCGGGTCTTCTTCACTCTTGACATAGTAGAGTGCCCGGGCAGCGAAGGCCACTGGTAGGTAGCAGACAATCCCCAAAATGGCGATCAGCAAGCCAATGTAAGTCAGCACGTAGGTTGCCGTGTAGTTACCGTAGAATGCCAGGCCACCAAAGATTACGGACCAGACAAAGATTGGAACAAAGATAACCACCAGCATTACCAGGAAGTAGTTCCACTTCCGGCCGCCCATGAAACGGCGACTAGCGGTCAGCGCATGCCGCATTGATTGACCGAGAAACTGTGGTTGCTTCTCCCGGTAAAGGAAGTAGGATTGGGAATATTCAATCGTCTTCCAAGCAACAACGATGTCGTTTAGAAACTGGATTCCCCGCAGCCACATGACGTTATGGGTCAGGCCACCAACAACATCCGCGATGATGTTCAGTGGCAGGCTCCACAGGAAGATAAACAGACCCATGTACAGGGCAATCCGCCACAGTTGGTTCTTACGGAGGTGCTTAAAGTGCATCCAGATTGAACCGGCACTAACCGGTTGGTCCGGATTGGCCAAGTGGTCCTGGTAAGTATATTGGACACCAACCGTGAAGAAGTTGTAGAAGAAGGCCAGGGCAACGGCGACGGCTAACCCTGCCAGCACTTCTAAAAGGCCGGCCAGCAGTGCCATTGGTGAGGTCATCCCGTACATGATCATCATCATGCTCATTGCCATGGATGAAAAGATACTTGCGGAGAAGAATCCCAAGATGCAAACCAGGGCAATGTAGATAATTGTGATCCCGTCCACGGGCCACATTGCAGAAAGATACCGGGGCTTAACAAGTTTCTTAAGATCCTTAATAAAGTCCCTCAATGATAAACTACGTTGTTTTCTCATTTGTTAATTCGTCCACCTTTTAATCAGTTTAGCTTTAATGATAACACAAAGCGTGCGGAGCTCAATTCTTTCGGCTAATCTTCGCACTTTTTTCAATTTTAAGAAAAAAATTCCCGGTCAGCTGATCGGGAATTTTCTCTATATTAAGCACGGCTGCTCCGCGCTTTCATTAACGTGTTCCGCAAGCCCGGGCCATAGTGTCCAGTTACGGAGCGCAGCTGACGCATCCTGCGCTACCTCCGCTCCTATACTGGCCACCTGGCCCTAATTCGGCTTGCTCCACACTTCTTTATTGTTAGTACTTCTCCTTGCTCAATACGTTGAGCTTGTCGTCGAAGTCGTAAACAACTGGTTGGCCAGTAGCCATTTCTAGGTTCATGATGTCTTCGTCAGAGATGTTTTCGATGTACTTGCTCAAAGCACGCAGGGAGTTACCGTGGGCAGCAATGATAACGTTCTTGCCGTCAAGCAGCTTTGGAGCAATTTGGTCTTGCCACAAAGGAATAACCCGTTCCAGGGTAACCTTCAAGTTTTCACCACCAGGAATAGCCCGTGGGTCCAAGCTTGCGTAACGACGGTCCTTAGCAGCGGAACCTTCGTCGTCAGCACTCAGCAGTGGTGGCAAAACATCGTATGAACGACGCCAAATGTGAACTTGTTCGTCACCGTACTTTTCAGCAGCCTTCTTCTTGTTGTGGCCTTGAAGAGCACCGTAGTGACGTTCGTTCAAACGCCAAGTCTTGTATTCAGGAATCCAAAGTTGGTCGCATTCTTCAAGAGCGTAGTGCAAGGTCTTGATTGCCCGCTTCAAAACTGAAGTGTAAGCGTAGTCGAATTCAATGCCGTGTTCCTTGAGGGCCTTACCAGCATTCTTTGCTTGTTCAACACCCTTTTCACTCAAGTCAACGTCAACCCAACCAGTAAATTGGTTAGATAAGTTCCATTCACTTTGACCGTGACGGATAAGTACTAATTTAGCCATGTTCAAATTGACCTCTTTCTTCTTAAAATCACTATTTGTATAGCATACCTTACCATTTTAATCCAATCGCTACTAAATTCCAATAGGGCGGTCGTGATTTTCTGATCATAGGCCGGCCTTGGCACCGATGTCGTTCCGGTAAAAGCATTCCGGTTCGTTTAGCTGGCTTAGGTATGCGTACACCCGGTCATGAGCCTCCTGCAGGGTGGTTGCCTGGGCAAGGACCATCAGCAAGCGACCGCCAGCCCCTTGAAGGTCTGTCAGGTCCCCACTGACGTTGGCATAGTCAACATCCACGCCGGCCACTTGCGGCATGGTCCCCAGTTTCTGCCCGTGAATTGGCTTTTGTGGGTACCCCTTTGACGCCAGGACGACCCCGAAGCTGGCCCGGGAGTCAACTTCCACCGCCGGGAGGGGCTGGTCATTGAGGGCCCGGTCAACCAGTTCAAACAGGTCGGTCTTCAGCCGGGGCAGGATCACCTGGGTCTCCGGGTCCCCCAGGCGAACGTTGTATTCGATTACCTTAGGGCCCGCGGCCGTCATAATTAAGCCGATGTAAAGAATCCCGTGATAGTGGTACTCACCCTTGACGAGCCCGTCAACCGTGGGGGTGACCACCTGGTCAATCATTGCCTGCCGGGCCTCGGCGCTCAGTTGGGGAAGCGGACTGTAGGCCCCCATGCCCCCCGTATTCGGACCCTTGTCACCGTCATAAGCCCGCTTGTGGTCCTGGGCCATCGGAAGGATCCGGTAGTGGCCGTTACTCAGCAGGACAAACATCGAATACTCCTGGCCAACCAGGCATTCCTCCAGCACCAGCCGGGCCTGGCCACCAGCAAACATCTCCTTGATGGTCTGAACCGCCGTTGCCCGGTCCGGGGCGATAACAACCCCCTTACCACCAGCGAGGCCGTTTTCCTTAATGACCACGGGGAAGCCGAACTGGTCAACACCCGCAATTGCGGCAGTCTGGTCACGGTAGGAAGCGTGCCGGGCCGTTGGGACCCCGTAGTTATTCATGAAGTTTAACGCATAGTCCTTTGAACCCTCCAGCTGTGCCGCCCGGGCATTCGGGCCAAACGCCTTTAACCCGGCCGCTTCAAAGTCGTCCACAATCCCGTCGACCAAGCAGTCTTCGGGGCCCACAAAGGTCCAGGCAACGTTGTGGGCCTTTGCAAAGTCAATCAAACCCGCAAAGTCGGTTTCCGCAATATCGACGGGTTGGACGCCAACCGCCGGCATCCCCACGTTCCCGGGCGCACAATAAACCTGCTTGACGTGCTCACTTTCCTGGAGCTTCTTGGCGATGGCAAATTCACGGCCACCTTCGCCGACAACTAATACATTGACCTTTTCAACCATGATTGACCCCCTGTGTTCTAGTGCCGGAAGTGCCGGACACCCGTTGTTACCATTGCAATGCCGTACTTATTAGCCATATCAATTGACTCCTGGTCCCGAATTGAACCACCGGGCTGGACAACCGCCTTGATGCCGTGCTTACCGGCGAACTCAACGCAGTCGCCAAACGGGAAGAAGGCGTCGCTGGCCATTACCGCCCGGTCATCGATGGCGTCACCGGCGTGCTTAACCGCAATCTTCAAGGAATCAATCCGGTTTGGCTGGCCCTCACCAACGCCCAGGGTCCGCTCGTCATTTGCGACCACAATGGCGTTTGACTTGGCATGCTTGACCGCCTTCCAGGCAAACATCAGCGTCTTCAGCTGGTCGGCAGTTGGCTTAACGTCGGTGACGCACTTCCAGTCGTGGTAATCCTCATTGAGGACGTCCTGTTCCTGCATCAAAAGGCCCCCCATGACCGAAACAACTTCGTGCTTAGGTTGTTCGTCCTTCTTACTGAAGTCGACGGTGAGCAGGCGGATGTTTTTCTTCTTGGCCAGGACCGCGTAGGCGTCATCATCAAAGCCGGGGGCAATGACAATTTCCAAGAAGATTTTGTGCATCTTTTCGGCAGTTGCCAGGTCGACCGGACGGTTCAAGGCGATTACCCCACCAAAAATTGATACCTTATCGGCTTCGTATGCCCGGTCCCAGGCCTGTTCCAGATTTTCACCCTGGCCAATACCACACGGGTTCATGTGCTTCATGGCCACCACGGTTGGCTGGTCGAACTCACGAATGCAGCGGAGGGCCTCATCGGCATCCTTGATGTTGTTGTAGGAAAGCTTCTTACCGTGGAGCTGCTTGGCGGCCAGGACGGAGTACGACTTCGGCAAAGCATCTTCGTACAGCCAGGCCTGTTGGTGGCTGTTCTCACCGTACCGCATCGTCTCCTTGAGGTTCCAGGTCAGGGTCAGCTTCTCCGGATCTTCCAGGCCGTTTTGCTTGGTCAGGTACTGGGAAATCAGGGCATCATAAGCCGCAGTGTGACGGAAGGCCTTGGCCGCCAACTTGGCACGCGTATCCAGGGTGGTGTCCCCACCATCTTCAATTTCGGCCAGGACCTGGTCATAGTCCGCCTGGTCAACCACAATGGTGACGTCGCGGTAGTTCTTAGCGGCCGACCGGACCATTGATGGGCCCCCGATATCAATGTTTTCAATGGCGTCCGCCAGTTTAACGTCCGGCTTTTCAATTGTCTCCTTAAATGGGTAGAGGTTGACTACGACCAGGTCAATTGGGGTGATGCCCAGCTTCTTCAGGGTTGCCATGTGTTCCGGCAGCTCCCGCCGGGCTAAGAGGCCACCGTGGACGTATGGGTTAAGGGTCTTAACCCGGCCGTCCAGGATTTCTGGGAAGTGGGTCACGTCTTCAATGCTGGTTGTCTTTACGCCGGCATCGTCGAGGACCTTCTTGGTGCCACCAGTTGAAACAATTTCGTAGTCGTTTGCGACTAGGCCCTTGACGAAGGGAACCAGGTTTGTCTTGTCAGATACGCTTACCAATGCTCGCTTCATTTTTCTTACTCCTTTTCTCCTGCTGCAATCAAAGCTTCTCGTAATGCTAATGGGTAAAGCTGGTGTTCTGTTGCGTGGACCCGTTCTTCCAATGTTGCCACCGTATCATTTGCCAGGATGGGCACGTGGCACTGGGCAATAATTGGTCCCGAATCCAAGTTTGCGTCGATGTAGTGGACCGTGACCCCGGTTTGCTTTTGGTGGTCATTGAAGGCCCGTTCGATTGAGTGTAATCCCGGGTATTCCGGTAACCAGGCGGGGTGGAGGTTCACAATCCGGTGGTCATATTCGTTGAGGATTGTCGGGCCCACCACCCGAAGGTAGCCGGCAAGGACGATAAAGTCAATCTGCTTTTCCTTAAGCACACCGAGGAGCTTATCTTCATAAGCTGCCTTTCCCCCGCAGGACTTGACCGTAAAGCTTACGGCCGGGACCCCCAGCCGCTTGGCCCGGTCCATCACTGGGGCGTCCGGGTGGTTACAAAAGAGCAAGGCCAGCTCGCCGGGCAGGTCGCCCGCCTGGAAATGATGGGTGAGCTCTTCAAAATTGGTCCCGTTGCCCGATGCAAAAATTGCCACTTTCATATTGAATGCCTCACTTAATCTCAATCTTGGCGGCACCGGCTGGCCGGGCTTGCAGGCGGCCAATCCGGTACGCTTTCTGGTTACGCTTTGTCAGGTCTGCTTCGACCGCTGCCACCTGTTCGGGAGCAACCGCCAAAACCAGACCAATTCCCATGTTGAAGGTTTGCCAACAATCAGCTAGCGGTAGGTCACCAAGCCGCCGTAGGTAGTTGAATACCGGCAACTGCGGCCAGGCCTGACTGTCGATGACCGCTTGCAGGTCGTCGTTAAACATCCGCGGGACGTTTTCAATTAGTCCCCCACCGGTGATGTGGCCAATCCCGTGAATGCGCTTTTGCCGAATCAGGGGCAGGACCGCATCAACGTAAATCTTGGTGGGAGCGAGGATTGCCGCACCAACGCTTTGCCCGCCGAGGTCTGCCGGCCGGTCGCCAAGGTCAACGTGGTGGTCTTTAAACAGGATCTGCCGCACGAGTGAAAAGCCGTTGGAGTGGAGACCCGACGATGGTAGGCCCAGCAAGACATCCCCTTCTTGCGGAAGGGCCGCCGTCAGCATGGCCGACTTTTCAACCACGCCGGTGACGGTCCCCGCCAGGTCGTACTCGTCTTGTGCGTACATATCCGGCATCTCGGCAGTCTCACCACCGACCAATGCCGCGCCCGCTTGCCGGCAGCCGTCGGCCACCCCGCTCACGATTTCCGCCATCTTGGCTGGATCGTTGTGGCCGGTGGCGATGTAGTCGAGAAAGAAGAGTGGCTCGGCACCCTGGGCCAAGACGTCATTGACACACATGGCCACCACGTCGATGCCGATCGTGTCGTGCTTGTTCATCCGTTGGGCAATCAGCAGTTTGGTCCCGACCCCGTCCGTTCCGGAAACGAGGATGGGGTGTTTCACATGTAACACGCCCAGATCGAAGAGACCGCCGAAACTGCCGATTCCGCCGACCACGCCCGGCCGGTTTGTTGAACTCACGGCGTTCTTAATCCGCTTCACTAGGTCGTAACCCGCGTTAACGTCAACGCCGGCTTCTTGATAACGGTTCATCGCTGTGTCCGCTCCTTTCTTTCCCTCTGTTCCTGTTCATTCAGTGACTTCATGTACCCAGCCTCGTAGTCGTAAAGCGGCGTCGGGTAGTCGCCATTAAAGTACGCCACCGTCAGGCCGCCATACGGGGCATCCCCGGCATCCGGAACGTTGATGGCCTTGATCAGGCTGTCCACACTCAGGAAGTTCAGGGAGTCGGCCCCGATCTTTTGCCGCATCTTTTCAACCGAGTAGTGAGCCGCAAATAGTTCCGACCGGGTTGAAATATCAATGCCGTAGAAGCACGGGAATTTAAACAGGGGCGAGGCAATCAACATGTGGACTTCCTTGGCCCCTGCGTCGCGCAGCATCTTGATGATCTGCTTGGAGGTGGTCCCCCGGACGATGGAATCATCAACTACGGCAACCCGTTTGCCGTTTACGACCCCGCGGACGGCGGACAACTTGAGGTGGACACCCCGTTCGCGGAGAGCCTGGGTTGGCTGGATGAAGGTCCGGGCAACGTACTGGCTCTTGATCAGCCCCATTTCGTAAGGTAAGCCAATCTCTTCGGCATACCCGGAGGCCGCCGAGAGCGATGAGTTCGGCACCCCGACTACCATGTCGGCATCGACCGGGTGTTCTTGGGCTAGCCGCCGGCCCATCTCCTTGCGGGCGTTGTGAACGGTCACCCCGTGGATGATGGAATCCGGCCGGGCAAAGTAGATGTACTCCATCGAACAGATTGCCAGCTGGGTATTGGTCGTGTAGTGGTCAATGTGGAGGCCGTCCTTGTCAATGATGATCAGTTCGCCCGGTTGGACATCGCGGATAAACCGGGCGTTGATAATGTCGAGGGCGCAGGTCTCACTGGCCACCACGTACGCGCCGTTAGCCAACTGACCGATGCACAGGGGCCGGATACCGTTGGGATCTAAGGCCGCAATCATCCGGTCCTTTTGCAAAATCAGGTAGGCAAAGCCGCCGTGAACCTGGTTCAGGCTCTTCTTCAGGGCGGGGATAAAGCCCTCCTTGATGTGCTTACGGATCAGGTGAATCAGGATCTCGGTATCGGAATCGGACTGGAAAACCGCCCCCTCGTCTTCAAGCTGGCGACGGAGGGTGACCGCGTTGGTCAGGTTACCGTTATGGGCGAGGGCCACGTCGCCGTCGTGAAAGCGGAAGAGGAAGGGTTGAACGTTGGCAATCGAGTTGTGACCGCTAGTCCCGTAACGGACATGACCAATTGCCGCATCCCCAACCAGCCGTTTTAGTTCGGCCGGGTCAGCGAACACCTCCGCCAGCAAGCCACGGTCACGGTGTTGGTAAAGGTGCTGGCCATCACTGGAAACGATCCCGGCGCCCTCCTGCCCCCGGTGCTGGAGGGTATGGAGGCCATAGTAGGCTAACTGGCTGGCATCCGGGGCGCCAAACACGCCGAAGACCCCACACTCCTCATTTAATCCTTTGATTTCAGTTGGCACGGTAAAGCCTCCTCCCATAGCCGTTGTAGTTCGGTAACGTTTTGGTTGATCTCCGCATCCGCCAGGTGGGCTTCGAGCCAGTGGGTGTTAGTCACAAATCCAATGTGCTTGGCATCGTCGCCGAGGGCCGCTTCAAAGGCCGCCGCCTGCTCTTCTGGAACGGTAACGACCAGCCGGCCAGGGGTTTCGCTGAACAGCTGGACAGCGGTGAGGTCACGCAGGTCCAGGTCCATTCCCAGGTCAGTCTTAAATAGAGTTTCGCTCAGGGCCACCCCCAGGCCGCCTTCACTGAGGTCATGGGCGCTGGCGACGTGGCTGGCCTGCATTTCACTCAGTAAGTGCCGCAGGTTGTTGTGGATGCGGTCAAGGTCAATGTCGTTTAGGACCCCGCTGATGTCGCCCTGGACCATCTTTTGTAATTCGGACCCGGCAAAATCATCACCGGTTTTCCCAATCAGGTAAACGTGGTCCCCAGCGTGTTGGGCAAATGACGGTACAACCCGGTCGATATTCTTGATCAGGCCCACCATGCCGACCATCGGCGTTGGGTGAATGGCGTGGCCGTTGTTTTCGTTGTACAAAGATACGTTTCCGGAAATAACGGGCGTGTCAAGGGCCCGGCAGGCATCAGCCATCCCCTGAACCGACTGGTGGAGCTCCCAGAAAATTTCGGGATCGTTAGGATCACCGTAGTTCAGGCAATCGGTAATCGCCAGTGGCTCGGCCCCGGCAGCGACGATGTTGCAGGCCGCTTCCACCAGGGCAATCTTGCCGCCGACTTTGGGGCTCAGGTAAACAAAGCGGCCGTTGCCATCGGTCGTCATCGCCAGGCCCTTCTTAGTGCCGCGCACCCGGATAACACCGGCGTCACTCCCGGGGCCCACCACGGTGCAGGTCCGGACTTGGGAGTCGTATTGCTGGTAGAGGCTCTGCTTATCGGCCACCGTGCTCTGCTGGAGAAGGTGCCGCAGGGTCTCTTCCGCGTCCGTAATCTGGGGCTGCCATGCCGGTTGCCCTTCCGCTTCGGTAATTCGGGCCGGTTTCTTTTCTTCGCTGGCTTCTTCCAGGACATCGTCAGTCAAACTGGCCACCGGGATGTCACACACGATTTGCCCATCGTGGTGGAGGACGTACTGGTGACCCGCTGTGATCCGGCCAATCGTGACGGCATCGAGGTCGTAGTCGTCAAAGATCTTTTTAACGTCCTCCTCGTGACCCTTGTTTACACAGAGGAGCATCCGTTCCTGGGACTCGCTCAGCATAATTTCGTAGGCGGACATCCCCGTCTCCCGCTGGGGAACCAGGTCGAGATCTAATTCCATTCCGCTCTTCCCCTCGGAAGCCATCTCCGCACTTGAGGAAACGATGCCGGCAGCCCCCATGTCCTGGATGCCGACCAGCCAGTCGGGGTGCTTAGTGATCACTTCCAGGCAGGCTTCGAGCAGGAGTTTCTCCATGAACGGGTCCCCAACCTGGACGGCCGAACGCTGGGTGGCGTTTTCGTCACTGAAGTCGGCGGAGGCAAAGGTGGCCCCGTGAATGCCGTCCCGACCGGTTTTGGCACCGACGTACATGACGGCATTGCCGATACCGGCGGCCTTCCCCTTCTGGATGTCCTTTTGGTCCATCAGACCAACGCTCATCGCGTTACATAAAACATTGCCCTGGTAGCAGGGGTCAAAGGTGGTCTCACCAGCAACGGTCGGGATCCCCATACAGTTACCGTAGTCACCGATTCCTCGGACAGTTCCGGTGACCTTCATCCGGGTTGTGTTATTGTCAAGTTCGCCAAAGTGAAGGGAATCAAGCGATGCCACGGGACGGGCCCCCATGCTGAAGATGTCTCTTAAAATTCCCCCGATCCCGGTTGCGGCCCCTTGGTAGGGCTCCACGGTCGTCGGGTGGTTGTGGCTTTCCGCCTTGAAAACGACGGCCTGGCCATCGTCGATATCAACTACCCCGGCACCCTCACCAGGGCCCTGCAAAACGCGGGCATTCTTGTTTGGGAACAGGCGGAGGACTGGCTTGGACTTCTTGTAAGAACAGTGTTCACTCCACATGGCGGAAAAGAGCCCCGTCTCAGTGTAGTTAGGCAGGCGGCCCAGCAGCTTTTCACTGATGTAGTTGTACTCGTCCTCGCTCAGGCTCCAGTCCAGGTAGGGCTTCTTTTCTTTGATTTCTTCCGGTGTCATTGCTTGCTTCATTGTTTATTCCTCCACTTTTACACTGCCGTTTGCTAACAGGGACTTGAACAGGCGAAGCCCATCCGTGTTACCAAGGATTGCCTCAACGGCCCGCTCCGGGTGGGGCATCATTCCTAAGACATTCCCTTGCCGGTTCGTGATCCCGGCAATGTTGCGCAGGCTGCCGTTCGGGTTCTCCTCGGCATAGCGAAAGACGACCTGGTGGTTTGCTTCCAGTTCATCAAGCGTCGCCTGGTCCGCATAGTAGCTGCCATCAGCGTGGGCGATGGGGAGGGCAATCCGCTCGTGTGCCTGGTACTGGCTGGTAAAAAGGGTCTGGTTATTAACCACTTCCAGGGGCACGGTTTTGCAGATGAACTGCTGACTGTCGTTGCGCTTCAGGCCGCCGGGTAAGAGGCCCGCCTCCGTCAGGATTTGGAAACCATTGCAGGTCCCAAAAACCGGTTGGCCAGCATGGGCCATCTCAATAACTGCCTTCATCACCGGAGCAAAGCGGGCAATCGCTCCCGCCCGTAAGTAGTCACCGTATGAGAAGCCCCCGGGCAGCATCACCGCGTCGTAGCCAGCCAAGCTCGCCTGCTTGTGGGAAACGTAGTCCACGTCGGCGCCGCATACGCTGCTGAGTGCTTCGTAAATATCAATGTCACAATTTGAACCGGGAAATACGATTACCGCAATTTTCATTAATTTTCCTCCATTACTTGGTAGGTGTAAGTTTCCATGTTGAAGTTGACCAGCAGCTTTTCCGCAACTTCCTTGACGGTCTTAGCAACCTGGTCACCCTGGGCATCAATGGTGAGATCGAAGAATTTACCGACCTGAACGTCGGCAACTTCATCGTGGCCCAAGGCATGAATGGTCTTTTTAATCGTGTCACCCTGGGGGTCAAAAACTGATGGCTTGTAGGTGACGAAAATCCGAACTTTAGTCATTATTGTTCCTCCGCAATTACTTCTTCCAACCGGGCCAACACTTTGTCATACGTCGTCGTCAGATCGGCCAGGTTCCGCCGGTAAACATCCTTGTCCATGTGGGCATTGGTCTTAAGGTCCCACAGGCGGCAGTTGTCGGGGGAGAATTCATCGGCCAGCACGATCCGCCCATCACTGAGGTGGCCGAACTCCAGCTTGAAGTCCACCAGCTGCATCCCGGCCTTAGCAAAGAGGTGGGTTAATAGGGTGTCAACTTCTTGGCAGACCGTCCACATCTGGGCGAGTTCATCGTGGGTGGCAATTCCCAAGGCGACCGTTGCCGACTCGTTGATGAAGGGGTCATCCAACTGGTCACTCTTGAAGAAGGTTTCCTGAACCGGGGTGGCAAGGACCTTCCCCTCCTTCAGGCCGTAACGGCTGGCGAAGTGCCCGGCAATTACGTTTCTGGTAACAAATTCGAGCGGCACCATCGTGCACTTCTTAACCAACTCTTCGTTGTCCGAAAGCTTCTTGATGAAGTGCGTTTCGATGCCGTGCTGGATCAAGTATTGGAAGACTAAGGTGGAAATTGCGTTTGCCGCCTTCCCCTTACCAGCGAAGTGATCCTTTTCCTTGCCGTTTAGGGCAGTTGCCTGGTCCATGTAGACAACCCGTAAGACTTCGGGGTCGTCGGTTTGCCACATTTGTTTTGCCTTACCGGTGTACAGTAACTTTTCCATCTTAGTAATTACTCCTTTGTGTAAAACACGAACAATAAATAACTTCAAGCGAATTTAATTCGCTCTTTTATGCTATCAATATACTATCGGTCCCCACTTCTGTCAACGGTATTCGCTAACTAAAACAGATTAATTTTAAATAATGTTCGTGTTTAATGTGAATTACCATTATTTAACAATTGCGTCCCTGGTTTACCGCCCCAAAGCAGAACTTTTGCCAACTTTACTGTTGACATTCGCAAAATTAGTGCTAAACTACAAAACAATTAGAAAATGATTAGACGTTGAAGAGAAGAGTAGTGCCAAGAACTTTTTCCAGAGAGCCCCGGTTAGTGTGAGGGGTAATTGTTACTGACACGAAGATGAGCTCCGAGTTATTCCCCTGGTCAACTGGCTGGGTGAACGGCTGACAGCCGATATCCTGTCGGGTCTTCACCTCATCAGGTGAGTACTTATTAAGGCCACTAATGTGAGTTAGTGGCGAATTCAGGGTGGTACCGCGAAAAGCCTTCGTCCCGGATCCTAGCAATAGGTTCGGGGACGGAGGCTTTTTTATTTACAGAAAGGAGTTGGTCAAGATGACTGCCAATGCGTGTAACGGCTTAGCAATTAGCAAGGGGGTGTGGCACAACCGCCACTTAAAAGCCCCCCGGCAAATCGTGGTGCTTAACCTAATGCCCACCAAGTTAACAACCGAGTTGCAGTTTCTTAAACGCTTCGATGACCTTTCGCAAGACGTCGCTTTGACCTTCCTCTATCCGGCAACGCACCGCTTTAAGGGGACGCCCGTTACTGAGTTACGCGACCATTACTTCAACTTCCACCAGGTTTATGATCACCACTTTGATGGCCTAATCATCACCGGCGCGCCGGTTGAACAACTGCCGTTTGACCAGGTCGACTACTGGCGTGAATTTTGCCAGATCATCAGCTGGGCCAACCACCATGTTCGAGAGACTCTCACCGAGTGTTGGGCCGCCCAGGCAAGCCTGTTTGTCGACTTCACCGTCCCCAAGCGGCTGCTCAAGCAAAAGCTGTTCGGCATCTTTACCGCCAACCTTTCCCCGGTCCAGGACAGCGCCGGGGGCCTGATCAAGATGCCACAGTCACGGCACAGCGCAAGCGTCCTTGACCGCCACCACCTCCCCGGCGACCTACGCATCCTCGCCGATAGCAAGGAGGCCGGCCCAATGATCCTGCGGTCGCCACGTTTTCACCACACCTACATCACCGGTCACCCGGAATACGACAGCGACACCCTTGCTAAGGAATACTACCGGGATCAAAAAAAGCGGCGCAAGATCGCCGCACCGCAACACTACTTTATTAATGAGGCCGCGGGCCAGGTCAACTACGACTGGCAAACCGCTGCCCACACGATTTATCAAAACTGGTTAAACACAATTGCCAACTAGAAAGCAGGTTTTACATATGACAAAGGAAAATAACAACTACCACTTTGAAACCCTCCAAGTTCACGCCGGCCAAACCGTTGACGAAACGGGCGCCCGGGCGGTGCCAATCTATCAAACAACCTCCTACGTCTTCAAAGACGCCAAGGAAGCCGCCGACCGTTTTAGCCTCAAGGAACCCGGCAACATCTACACCCGCCTGACGAACCCCACAACGGACGTGGTTGACAAGCGGGTTGCGGCCTTGGAACACGGGACCGCGGGCGTAACCCTGGCTACCGGTTCAGCTGCCATCACGGCCGCCATCCTTAACATCGCCAGTCAGGGGGACGAAATTGTCGCGGCCAGCACCCTCTACGGTGGCACCTACGACCTGTTCGCCGTGACCCTCCCTAAGTTGGGAATCACCACCCACTTTGTTGACCCAGATGACCCCGCCAACTTTGCCAAGGAGATCAACGAGCATACCAAGGCCCTCTACGTTGAAAGCATCGGTAACCCACGGATCAACCTGGTCGACTTTGAGAAAATCACCAAGATCGCCCACGACCACGGGATTCTCTTCATCGTCGACAACACCTTTGGGACCCCCTACCTCGTTAAGCCCCTCGACCACGGAGCGGACGTCGTGGTTCACTCCGCCACCAAGTTCATCGGCGGCCACGGCACCACAATGGGTGGGGTAATCGTTGAAAACGGGAAGTTTGACTACCAGGCAAGTGGCCGCTATCCCGGATTCACCACCCCGAATGACCAGTATGACGGCATCGTCTTTGCGGACCTGAAGGGCGCGGCCTTTACCACCAAGGTGCGGGCGGAATCACTACGGGACCTTGGGGCCACGATCAGTCCCTTCAATTCCTTCCTCCTGTTACAGGGGCTGGAATCACTGTCACTCCGGGTTGAACGTCACGTCGCCAACACCAAGAAGATTGTTCACTTCTTAAACGACCACCCCAAGGTTGCCTGGATCAACTATCCCGAACTGCCGGACAGCCCCTACAAGCCACTGGCTGATAAGTACTTCCCGCACGGTGTTGGGTCGATTTTCACCCTCGGCCTTACGGGTGGCGAAGAGGCTGGTAAGCAACTAATCAGCAACCTCCACCTCTTCTCCCTGCTCGCCAACGTGGCCGATGCCAAGTCCTTAATCATCCACCCCGCATCAACAACCCACGCCCAATTAAACGCCGAACAGCTCAAGGCCGCGGGAGTGACCCCCGACCTTATTCGGGTTTCGATGGGAATTGAAAACGTCGATGACCTGCTCAATGACCTTGACCAGGCCCTCGCCAAGATTTAGAAAGGAAGATTTGCTATGGAAACAATCACAATCGGTCTGTTGGGCCTCGGAACCGTTGGTAAGGGGGTCGTCACCCTTTTGCAAACGCAGGCGGCTAAGATTGCCCGGACCCAAGATTTTCGCTTCAAGTTGAAGAGTGTTGCTGTCCATAACCTGGCACACCACCAGGGTGACCGTTTACCGGCTGGGACAATTTTGACTGATAAGGTCACTGACGTGGTCGATGACCCAGAAATCCATATTGTGGTTGAAGCCATGGGAACCATCGCGCCCGCCAAGGTGGCCATCTGCCAGGCAATTCTCAATGGCAAGTCAATCATCAGTGCCAACAAGGACCTCCTGGCCACGGCCGGGGAGGAAATTCTCCAACTGGCCAAGACTGCCAAGGTCGACTTCTTCTACGAGGCCAGTGTGGCCGGGGGAATTCCCATCCTCCGCGTCCTGTCCAGCTGCCTGGAGACCGACCAGATTACCCAAATTACGGGGATCATCAACGGGACCGCGAACTATGTTTTGACGGCCATGGACCGTAAAGGCCAGGACTACAAGACGGCACTGGCGGCCGCCCAGGAACTCGGCTATGCGGAAGCCGACCCCACCAATGACGTCCAGGGAATTGACGCCACCTACAAGCTGATCATCCTCAGCCGCTTCGCGTTTGGCCAGTCCTTGTCCCTCAAGGACGTGCCGGCCCAAGGAATTACCAACGTCTCGCCGGCCCAGCTAGCTAGCGCCAACCAGCTGGGACTAAAGGTCAAGCTGCTGGCGGTGGCCAAGGAGGAAAAGCACCAGCTCTTCTCATTCGTCGGCCCGGCCGCAATCCCTGCTGCCGAGCCACTGGCCCACGTCAACGGGGTCCAGAACGCGATCGCCGTGCAGAGTGATGCCTTGGGTGAGACCACCTATACCGGCCCGGGTGCTGGTGCCACCCCCACTGCCAACAGCATTCTCAGCGACCTTTTGGCAACCGGTGATGACATTGTGAAAGGCAACTGCGGAAGGGAGTTCAACAGCTACCGCAAGCCGGCCATCGCCAAGCCGCTCACGGCCGTTCCCCAGCGGTACCTGATTACCGTTGAGGGTACCGGCAACCTCCTTTCAATTGTCTCCAACATTCCGACCGTCTCCTGGCAGCAACAGGCCACTGGTCAGGATTACTGGAGCGGACTAACCCCGGTTATCGACCATGATGATCTTGAGCAACTATGTGCCTCTTTGCGACAGAGCGGCCGGCAGGTTGCCTTCCTCCCCATCGCTAACAGCTGGCAAACCGTTCCGGAAAAGGTTAGAGAATAAATAAAGCGTCACCTTCGCAATCAATAGATTGGGAAGATGACGCTTTTTAGTCTACAATGTGTTCATAAACCAACATGTGAGGGGAAATCACTTTGAAAGCAAAACCAACGATTAAGATTCGCCGGGCCCAGAAGGCCGACCAAGAAACAATTGTAGCGATTTTTAACGAAGCGGTCCAGGCAGGAATCGCAACTGATGAGAGTCAGGCCGTAACAGTGGCGGACCGGCAGGACTGGTTTGCCCAGTTTGACGACCGGCACCCACTATGGGTGGTGACCATTGACGGTCAGGTTTGTGGCTGGTGCGCCCTCGAGCCCTTCTACCCCAACCACGCCTATGCGGATTCGGCAGAGATTGCCATCTACATCCACAAGCAGGCGCGGCGAAAGGGGTTGGGCCGGGCCCTCCTTAACTTCGTCGACCAGCAAATCAAGGGGCACCTCCACTTCAAGACGGTGGTGGCCTACATTTACGAGCGCAACCAACCGAGTCAAAACCTCTTTACGAGTTGCAACTACGAGAGGTGGGGCCACCTGCCCAATATTTCAAAGGTTAACGGCGAATACCGGGAACTGAAGATCTTCGGCAAGAACTACCCGACCGCCTAAGACCGCCGTTTGAAGAGGCAGGCGATTAGAAAAATCACCCCGAATAGTTGGCAGCCGAAGTCCAACAGGCGGCCAACCGGGTCATGGTCAGACACCAGGTCAATTAGCGGGGCAAGGACCAGGGCGAGCCCGAACAGGAAGCTATTCGTCTTGTAAAATTGGTGGTTGAATTTCATATAAAACTCTCCTTTGAAGGAGATCGCAGGAAAGGGGCTGTGAATCTCCTATATAGTTGAAAATGCTACAGCGCAGTACACAAAGGGACTCTAGTGTTCGGTTTCTCCGAACGCTAGAGTCCTCTTTGTGCTTGCGGGGGTTCGAAAACGAACTAGCAAGCTAGTTCTGTCTCACTCCCTTTTTTACTAGTCCAAGCCAACCCGCTTGTAAATGTCATCGACGTGGCGGAGGTGCCAGTGGTAGTCAAAGGCGTCGTCCAGGTCTTCTTTAGTGAGTTGCTTTTGAATTGTTGGGTCCTTTTCCAACAGCGGGCGGAACGGGATCTGTTCTGCCCAGCACTTCGCGGTGTACGGCTGGATCAGGTCGTAAGCCGCTTCCCGGCTCATTCCACTGTTAACCAGCTTGAGGAGGACCCGACCACTGTAAATCAGGCCAAGGGTCTTATCCATATTCTTCTTCATCGTCTCCGGGAAGACGTCCAGGTTCTTCAGGATCCGGCCGAACCGGCGGAGCATGTAATCAAGAAGAGCAGTCGAATCGGGTAAAATCATCCGTTCTGCGCTGGAGTGGGAAATGTCCCGCTCGTGCCACAATGCGACGTCCTCATAGGCCGTTACAACATGCCCCCGGAGGACCCGGGCACAACCGCAGATGTTTTCAGAGCCAATTGGGTTCCGCTTGTGGGGCATGGCTGAGGAGCCCTTTTGTCCCTTGGCGAAGTGCTCTTCGACTTCATGGATTTCGGTCCGTTGGAGGGAACGAATTTCGGTTGCCATTTCCTCCATGCTGGTTCCAATCAAAGCAATCGTGGCGATGTATTCGGCGTGCAGGTCCCGTGGCAGAACTTGGGTTGAGATTTCCTGGGCACGGAGGCCGAGGCGGTCGCAAACGTACTTCTCAACGAAGGGGTCGATTTCTGCGAAGGTCCCCACCGCACCGGAGATCTTACCAGCTTCAACGCCCCGGGCGGCGTGTTCAAACCGTTCCTTGTTCCGCTTCATTTCGGAGTACCAGCGGGCGGCCTTCAAACCAAAGGTGGTTGGTTCAGCGTGTACCCCGTGGGTCCGGCCCATGCAGACGGTGTACTTGTACTTTTCAGCCATTTCCTTTAAGACGGCCATGAAGTCATCAATGTCCTTGCGGAGGATGTCGTTGGCCTTCTTCAGACGGAGACCCTGGGCGGTGTCAACGACGTCGGTGCTGGTCATCCCGTAGTGGACCCACTTCCGTTCTGGGCCAAGGGACTTGGAGACGTCACGGGTAAAGGCAATCACGTCATGGTGGGTCACAGCTTCAATTTCAGCGATCCCCTCGACACTAAACTTGGCGTTCTTCTTGATCTTTTCCACGTCTTCAGCCGGAATGTGCCCCAGCTTGCTCCAGGCCTCGTCAGCAGCAATTTCAACTTCTAGCCAGCATTGGTACTGAGTTTCTAAGCTCCAGATCTTCTTCATCTCTGGACTAGTATAACGGTCAATCATCGGTTAAAATCCTCTCTATGTTTATTCTGCAGTTATTATCGCACAGGTTGAGAAATCTCCCAAGCCCTATTCATCCCAAATGTGGGTATCTGCGATCTCCTTCAGGGTGGCCGCAAAGTCATCAGTTAAGATCGTCACGTGCCCCATCTTCCGGTTGTGGCGGACTTCCGCCTTGCCGTAGTCATGGAAGTGCCAGTTCGGCTTTTGGGGAATCTGTTCGCGAACCCCCTGCACATGCTGTCCCAAGACGTTGACCATAATTACCGGGTGCAGCAACTCAATCTTGGGGAGGGGCCAGTTGCAGACCGCCCGGTTGTGGATGGCAAATTGGGAGAAGTTGCAGGCCTCAATCGAGTAGTGGCCAGAATTATGCGGCCGCGGGGCCAGCTCATTGATGTAAATCTCCCCATCGTTTCCCACGAACATCTCGACGCCCAGGATCCCCCGGAGGTCAATCGCGTGGGCAATCTTAATGGCCATTTGCTGGGCCCGTTCCTGTAATTCAGGCGCGATGCGGGCGGGGACGATGCTGATGTGCAAAATCTCGTCGTGGTGAATATTCTCCGAAACGGGGAAGACGGTAACTGCACCGTCTTCGTTGCGACCAACCATGACGGAGCATTCCAACTTAAAGGGTACCCACCCTTCGAGAATGGCGTCTCTAGTGGAGAGAATCCCTGCACACTTGGTCAGGTCCTGATCACTGTGAAGGACCTCCTGGCCATGACCATCATAGCCGCCCTCGCAGGTCTTCAGCACGCAGGGGTAGCCAATCTCCGCCACCGCCTTTTCCAGGTCCTGTTGGTTCTTAACCGGCATGAACGGGGCGGTTTTAAGGCCCGCCTTGCGTAGGAAGGTCTTTTCCCGGATCCGGTTCTTGGTGGTGTACAGCAGGTGGGTGCCCTGGGGAACGTAAACCTTATCGGCCACGTCACGGAGGGCGTTAAGGTCAACGTTTTCGAACTCATAGGTGAGGACGTCCGACCGGCGGGCCAGTTCCTCAATTGCCTTAACGTCAGCGTATTCCGCCACTATCTGGTCATCGGCGACCTGGCCAGCCGGGCAGTGGGGCGTCGGGTCCAGGATAATGACCTTCATCCCCGTCTGCTTGGCGTCGAGGGCCATCATCTGACCGAGCTGACCCCCACCGATGATACCGATTGTTTGGCCCTGTTGAATCATCTTAGTCAAGGTGAGCACCGCTTTCCTTTGCTGCGTCGTGCATCTGCTTCCGGTATTCAACAATCTGATCCTGAATTGCCTGATCAGTGGTCCCCAAGATCTGCAGAGCTAACAGTGCTGCGTTTTTAGCGCCCGCAACCCCGATTGCTGTGGTGGCAACGGGAATTCCCGCTGGCATTTGGACGATTGACAGCAGCGAGTCCATCCCGCCAAGGGCCTTAGTTTGCCCGGGAATGCCGATCACCGGTAACGGAGTGTTAGCGGCAATCATCCCCGGAAGGTGGGCGGCACCACCGGCACAGGCGATGATTACCTTCGTCCCCTTCTTAACTGCCCCCTGGGCAAAGGCGAACATTTCGTTTGGCATCCGGTGGGCGGAAATGACGTTCTTATCATAGTCGACACCGAATTGGTCCAAAATCTTGCAAGCTTCTTTAACGGTTGGCCAGTCTGACTTACTGCCCATCACAACACTAATTTTGCTCATCATGTTACCTCCTTAAAAACTGCTTTAAGGATACCAAATCAACGGGCTCACTTCAATAGCATTTACGAACAAAATAGATATTTAATAATATAAAGTTCGTATAAATATTAGTAAATAAAAAGCGCCGAACTGGTTTTACCCAGCTGGGCGCAATTTCTTATCTTAGAACAAGCCAGTAATCTTACCGTCCTTATCAATGGTCATGTTAACGGCCGCTGGTACCTTGGACAGGCCCGGCATTGTCATCATGTTGCCGGATAGGGCGACAATGAAGCCGGCGCCGAGCTTGGGAACGAGGCTTCGGATGTGGAAGGTAAAGCCTTCTGGGGCCCCCAGCTGGCTCTTATCATCAGTAAAGGAGTACTGGGTCTTGGCGATGCAGACCGGCAGCTTGTCCCAGCCGAGTTCAGTAAACTGCTTCAGCTGACGCTTGGCAGCGCGACTAAATTCAACGTCCTTGGCGCCGTAAATCTTAGTCGCAATTGTCCGAATCTTTTCTTCCGGGGTCGCGTCCAAGCTGTACAACTCGTGGAAGTCACTCTGCTGGTCCGCCAACCGGACAACCTCTTGGGCTAGGCCCTGCGTTCCGGCACCGCCCTTAGCCCAGGCGTCCACCGGCACGACGTTGACCCCGAGTTCCTTACAGTTATCCTCGATCAGTTTGATCTCGGCTTTCGTATCCGTGACGAAGTGGTTAATGGCTACCACCAAGGGAACACCGTACCGCTGCATGTTCTTGATGTGGCGGTTCAGGTTGGCCATCCCCTTCTTCAATTCCGGAAGGTGCTCGTCTTTCAAATCAGCCAGGGCAGCACCACCGTTATATTCAAGGGCCCGAACCGTAGCGACGATTACCACCGCATCCGGGTTCTTACCCAGGACCCGGCGCTTGATGTCCATGAACTTCTCCGCTCCGAGGTCGGCACCGAAGCCAGACTCCGTAACGGTGTAGTCCGCCAACTGCAATGCCGTCTTGGTGGCCAGCACACTGTTACAGCCGTGGGCAATGTTAGCGAACGGGCCACCGTGAATAATCGTCGGGGTGTGGTCCAGTGTCTGGACAAGGTTAGGCTTAATGGCGTCTTTCAAAAGGATCGTAATGGCGTCCGCAAAGCCGAGTTCGGCCACCGTGACCGGCTTCTTGTCATAGGTGTAGCCGACAACGATCCGCCCAACTCGCTTCTTCAAGTCCATCAGGTCGGTCGACAGGCATAGGATCGCCATCAACTCAGAAGCAGCCGTGATGTCAAAGCCGGTTTGCCGGGGAACCCCCTGCATTAAGCCCCCCAGGCCGGTGACAACGTTTCGCAGGGCCCGGTCGTTAACGTCTTCAACCCGCTTCCAGATAATTCGACGGGGGTCCAGGCCCAGCTCGTTGCCACGCATAATGTAGTTATCAACCAGGGCCGCCAGGGTGTTATTCGCACTCGTTAGGGCGTGCAGGTCACCAGTAAAGTGAAGGTTGATGTCCTCCATCGGGACGACCTGACTGTAGCCCCCACCGGTGGCCCCACCTTTGATTCCAAAGACTGGTCCCATCGAAGGTTCCCGCATTGCAATGATGGTCTGGTGACCCAGCTGGTTTAAGGCATCCCCTAAACCAACGAGGACGGTTGACTTCCCCTCACCGGCTGGCGTGGGGTTGATTGACGTTACCAAGACTAGCTTGTGCTTTTTGTCCGGGTGCGCCGTGACGGGGAGGCTGATCTTCGCCTTGTACTTTCCGTACTGCTCAATATCATCCTCACCCAGGCCAATCTTTTCTGCGACCTCTTTAATCGGCTTCATTTCCGCTTGGTCTGCAATTTCGATATCCGTCATCATTGCAATCGTCCCCTTTCGTTATACACGAACTTTATTGTCACATCATAGTTGCTTGTTCGACTATAATGATAGAATACTGTATTTTCTGCTGTTCGTAAACCTCTTTTCACGAATAATCCATTAAATTAAGTTGAAAATCAACTAGCTATTCCAGCTTAGCGGTTATCTGTCCTTATGTCAAAGGGCTTCCACAAGAAAAGCGCGTTCCTGGCGTCTAATTACGAACAATTGCTGACCCGTTGCCGGCAATCGCCCCATATAGCCACACGGAGCGCGCTAATACCTTATTCTCGTTTTAATCGTTATTTCCTTCAGATTGGGCAATGCTATCCCGCAGGGTCCCCATGTCAACCTCGCCCTGGCGGAATGCCTGGTCGTTAATCGGCATGTGCTGCTGCAAGTTATCAAAGATCTGCAGGTCACCAGTCAACTGGTCCGCATTGAACTCCAAGAGGTGACCAGCAAACTGACGGTCATCACTGATGAAGTGGAGGTGCCAACCGGCCGCGGTAACACTGCCAAAGATTTCTGGGGCGTAGTAACCAATAATCGTCCCCGCAACGTTGTCATTGGTAAACGTTGGTTGGCCCTTGGCAACTTCCAGCAGGCTTGGGTATGGCTTCTCCTGCTTAGGTGCAATCCGCACCTTGACGTGGTTGAACTTTCCCTTTAACCGCAGTGCGGCAAAGACGTTCTTCAGCGCGTGCTTTTCAACAAAGTCGCCGTTTAATGCCGTGAAGTCAACATTAGACAGTTCAATCTTCTCCAGATCTTCTGGGGTGTGGACCGAGGCAAATGGCATCTTAGCTTGCCGGTCGGTCACGTGGTTAACGTGCCCATCAGATACCGCCTGGTAAACCTCACCACCGAGGATGATTACCTCACCATCGAGCCCGTTAAAGGTCCCAATTCCCGTCGAACCATGTTTTAACAGGTCGGCAACGGTGATCGTCCCGTCCATGTTACCAGCCATCAAAGAAGCTAACGTACCGTGTTCGTACAAAGTACTGATAAGATCATTTCCTTTCATTAACCTAATTGTGAATCAATCAAGTGGGCTGCTAAGTCCTTGTTGTTGCTGTAGTCGACTGGAACATCGACCACCACGGGGCCATCAATGTTGAAGGCCTTGTGCAGGGTCTTCTTCAGGTCGGCCGGTTTTTCAACCCGCAGGCCAGTAGCACCAAAGCTTTCGGCGAATTTAACAACGTCACACTTACCGAAGTTAACCCCGGCAGCCTCTGGGTACTTCATTTCTTCCTGGAACTTAACCATGTCGTAGTGACCACCATCGTCCCAGACAATCGTTACCAGGTTCAGGTGGTGCTGGACAGCCGTAGCCAATTCGACCCCGGAGAAGAGGAAGCCCCCGTCACCACAGACAGCAACGGCCTTGTGTTCTGGGTGGAGCATGGCGGCAACCATTGCCCATGGCAGGCCTACCCCGAGGGTCTGCATCCCGTTACTGATCAGCAAGTGGCGCGGTTGGTAACAACGGAAGTGCCGGGCCATCCAGATGTAGTGGGAACCAACGTCCAAGGAAACGATCATGTCGTCAGTCACATTTTCCTGAATGGCTTGGACAACCGCTAGCGGGTGACTGACCCCATGACTTTGGGGTGCCTCAATCTGCTTGTCCTTATCCAATTGTTGCTTGTAGGTGGCAAGTTGCTTCTTGGCCGCTGCCGGGTAGCTGTACCCCTTCAGCAGCTGGTCAAACTGCTTCAGGCTGGTGGCAATGTCACCGACCATCTGCATGATTGGAGTGTAGTGGTTGTCAATCTGGGCCGGTTGGGTATCCAGGTTGACAATCCGCAGTTGTCCTTCCTTGTTCCAGTTCCGTGGTTCGTATTCAATTGCGTCATAACCAACGGCGATTACCAGGTCACTTTGTTGGAGGAGCTGGTCACCAACCTGGTTGCGGAAGAGACCCACCCGGCCAAAGTAGGACTGTTCCTCTAGGTCACGGGAGACAACCCCCGCGGCCTGGAAGGTTTCAACAACGGGGAAGGAGTAGTCCCGGAGGAGCTGCCGTAAAGCAGCGGTGACCTCTTCGTTACCGCCCCGTTGGCCGACCAGGATGACGGGCATCTTGCTGTTCTTTACCAGGTCAACTAACTTTGCCAAGTTATCGGCATCGACGGGACCCATCTTCGGGGCCTCGTAGATTGGCAGGGGCTTTTCATTAACGACCGCATCGTCAACGTCTTGCGGCAGGCTGACAAAGGCCGCCCCCTTTGGTGAACCCTGGCTGGCCTCAAATGCGTTGGCCATCGTTTCGGAAATGTTGTCCGGGTCCTGGATTTCAGCACTGTACTGGGTGATTGGGGCCATAATTTCGGCAGACGGGGTGCTCTGGTGAGTTAAACGGTGGAGGTCCTTCCGTTGGACCTGACCACCGATGGCCAGGACCGGGTCCCCTTCTGCATTGGCCGTCATGATCCCGGTCGTCAGGTTACCAACCCCCGGACCGGAAGTACTGATGGCCACCCCGGTCTTACCAGTCAAGCGGGCATAGGCCTGGGCCATAAAGACCGCGTTTTGCTCGTGCCGGGTGACAATCAGCTTTGGTGCGTCCGTGCTTTCCTTGCCGTCAAGGCCTTCAAACAAGCGGTCAATCTTAGCACCCGGGATCCCGAATACCAGGTCAACACCGTGTTTGCGTAAGCTATCGATGATGACATCTGAACCATGTAATTGTTTTTCCATTTATATCCACCTCGTCTGTCCTTCAAGTTACGTTATAATTAAATTCTAATCTTTTCAGAAAACAAGCACAAGATTGATCACTGCTCACATTGGTGCCCCTTCACACTTTGCTCGCTGCCTTGTGAACAATTTTAAAGAAAATGAGCAAGCCAACGATCCTTTTTAGCTCATTGAGGCCGTAATGACGGCATTGCTAAGCGGATAATTAGCTTGCTCACCATTTACTATTTTTGTTCGTAATAAATTTGTTTTTTCTTTTCAATTTCCATTAATGTACAGGATTACACAAGACTCAGGCTCGCCGTGACTTACGGTGGTGGTGAATCGACTTAACACCGAGGATGTCAAGCAGGAAGGTGAAGATGGGGACCCCGACAATGAGACCCCAGGTACCCCAGAAGTGCTCGCTGACCAGCAGAACCACGAAGGTGTAGAAGATTGGCAGATCGGTCTGGCTGGACATGAACTTGGGGTTCAAAACGTAGGCCTCGATGGCGTGGATAACGATCACCATGATGATAATGTAAACCACGTCCCGCAGGCCGCCAACAGAGTAGGCCACCAAGCTGAGGGGAATCGTAGAAATAATCACCCCGGCAACCGGTACCAGGCTGAAGATGAAGACAATCAGCGCCAACGCAAAAATCTGCGGCATCTTCATCACGGTCAGGCACACCGTTGTAATCACCGTGTTGCAGATGGCGATGAAGAATTGGGCCTCCAAGACGACCCCGAAGGTATTGGTAAACTTCTTACCGAAGTAGGCCACGTCCTGGAAGAACCAGCTGAACTTGCTGTCGAGGAAGAGCAGGGAGAAACTTTCCATCTGGTCAAGCTCCAAGGTGTAAAAGAAGCTCAAAATCAGTGACAAAAGGAAGGTCGCAGTCACGACCCCAATGCTGGTCAGCGTGCTGACGGCGAGTGAGATGCCATGCTTCACCTGGTTCATAATCGTCGCCGTGCTGACGTAGTGGTTAATATAGTGGTAAAAGGCCGTTGTGTCGTTGGTCTCGTAGAACTTCACCACCGAATTAACCATTTTGATAATTTGGCGAACCAGGACTGGCAGGTACTTGGTAACCCCGAAGTACAATAGCAAAAGCAACAGGACGTAGGTCACCACCGTAATGATGGCTGGCGATAGTTTGGGAAGCCACCGTCGGACCAGGTGGACCCAGTTAACGACGATGTAGGTCAGGATAAAGGTAAACAAAATCATGTTCATCATTGACCGGACCATCCAAAGGACCACGATAATTATCGCGAGCACTACAAACCGTCGCAGCTCCACATTTTTAATAAAGCGATGCCAAGCATCAACCATATGATCACCCTTTCTCATCATTATAATTATATAAGGATTTTCAAATATTTGGGAGATTTGAAACTTCTTTTCCTTGAATTAATTTACGGGGTGTTATAATAATCCTATTAATTTGAGAAAGAAGGAAACGTTGAAATGCTAGAAAAGACGTTCTACAAGTCACTGCTAAGCCATTCATTTACGATCCCAGTTAAGGTTGTCTTCTGGGATGGCAAGAGCGTGGTTTACGGTAACGGCGACCCCGAGGTAACCATCACCTTTAAGGAGAAGATTCCGATTCGTGATGTTACCAAGAACGCCTCAATTGCCCTCGGAGAAGCCTACATGGACGGTAAGATTGAAATCGATGGCAGCATCCAAAAGCTCATTGAATCCGTCTACGAAAGCGCCGGTAGTTTCATGCGCAGCTCTAAGTTCCGGAAGTTCTTACCAAAGCAAGGGCACTCCGAAAAGGAAAGTCAATCCGACGTCCAAAGTCACTACGACGTGGGGAACGACTTCTACAAGCTCTGGTTGGACGACACGATGACCTACTCATGTGCCTACTTCACGGATGGCAACTGGGATGACCTGACGAAGGCCCAGGAAGCCAAGGTTCACCACATTCTGAAGAAATTGGACCCGAAGCCTGGCAAGACCCTCTTAGACATTGGTTGTGGCTGGGGAACCCTGATGCTGACCGCCGCCAAGGAATTTGGCCTCAAGGTCACCGGGGTCACCCTGAGTGAGGAACAGTTCCGCTTTGTCCAACAGAAGATTAAGGACGAAGGCTTGGAAGACGTTGCCGAAGTCAAGCTAGTCGACTACCGGGAGCTCGGTGACCAGACCTGGGACTACATCACCTCAGTGGGGATGTTCGAACACGTTGGTAAGGAAAACCTGGGCCTGTACTTCAAGGACGTTCAACGCTATCTCAGTAATAACGGGGTGGCCCTCATTCACGGAATCACCCGGCAACAGGGTGGGGCCTACAATGGTTGGATCAACAAGTACATCTTCCCTGGTGGCTACATTCCCGGCCTGCAAGAAATGGTTGGTCACATTGTCGAAAACCACATGCAACTGGCTGACATGGAAATGCTGCGCCGCCACTACCAACACACCCTGGAGATCTGGGACGCCAACTTCAACGCCAACCGGAACCAGATCCAGGATATGATGGGTGAACGCTTCACCCGGATGTGGGACCTCTACCTGCAGGCATGTGCCGCTTCCTTCGAATCCGGAAACATCGATGTTATCCAGTTCTTGATCACTAAGGGGCCTTCTGGCAAGAACCTGCCGATGACCCGGGACTACATGTACAAGGACTAAGAGTTAAAGTTAAAAAGCTGGAAGAAAAGCATCCAAGTGCCTTTCTTCCAGCTTTTTTATTATCAGGAGTGGTGTTCCTGCTTATTCCGCTGCTAACTTTTGGGCAGTCTCGTCAAAGCGAGTCCGAATGTAGTTTGCTGACTTGGCTAACTTCTTTTCCTCATCGGGCGTCAAGTTCAGCTGCAGTTGCTTGACCACCCCACCGTTGCCAATGATAGCAGGGTAGCCGCAGTAGGTCCCGTACTCCTCACGGAAGTTGGAGCACGGCAGCTCAATGTTGGCATCGTTAAGGATGGCGGTAACCAACCGGAAAGCGGCCGCCGCAATCCCGAAGTTGGTGTAAAGCTTGCCGTGGAAAACGGTGTAACCGCCGGCCTTGGTGGCTTCGGCAAGGGCGTCTAAGTCCAGGTCATCACTGGCGGCAGCGAGGTCGGTAATGTTTTGACCGAGGACACGGACCTGTGACCATGCCGCAAACTGGGAGTTGCCGTGTTCGCCCAGTGCGTAGCCGGTTACCGAACGGGGATCAACGTTTAGGGCCTGACCAACAACCTTGTGGAGGCGGGCGGTGTCAAGCAGGGTCCCAGTCCCAATCACCTGGTTCTTTGGCAGACCGGTGTACTTTTGGAAGAGAGCCGCAATGACGTCGCAGGGATTACTGATTGAAACCAGGACACCGTTGAAACCGACCTCCTTCAGTTTGGTCCCGACTTCCTTGGCAGCGTGGCTGTTCACCTTTAGTTCCATGAAGCGGTCATGCTTGACATCGTCATTTTGGATGCCAATATCGCCAACCGCGATCACTACCACGTCGGCATCACTCAGGGCCCCGTAATCATTACGAAGGACCTTTGTGTGGGTCGGCAGGTTCGCCGCTGCGTCCTCGAAGTCAGTTACGTTCGCGTTCAGTTTCTTTTCGTTTGTATCAATTAGGACTAGCTTATCCACGGTCCCGGTCACCAACAGATTATTCGCCAGGGTCTCACCAACGTGCCCTTGGCCAATCACACCAACTTTTCGTGTCATACTTATCCGCTTCTCTCTAATATTCTTTCCATGTTTCTAATAATATTTTAATGATACTTTAATCGTTACGACGGTGAATGTCAACCGTTTCTGTAAAATGGCCAAGAAATAAGCCCGTAAATTCAGCAATTAAATGCCGGATTTACGGGCTTTATTCATTTCTACTTTAATTCTTCGTAAATTGCCGTCAGCGGTTGCCGAACCTTAGGCTTGATTGACTGGTCGCGGTAACCGAAGCTGACCATTACCGAAACGCGCCAGTGCTGCGGGTCGATAATTCCCCGCTTGCTTAGGTATTCGTTCATCTTCGCGTAGTTGAAGCCCACAATCGGACAGGAGTCAATACCGAGCTCGGTTGCTGTCGTCATCATGTTTGCCATTGCAATGTAGGTCTGCTTGCTGGCCCAATCAAAGAGCTCCTGGTCATTCTTAATCCCCAGGTCGTTTTCCTGGAAGTGCTTGAAGGCCTGGGAAGGCTTTGAATCTGGTGAGTATTGGTGGTGCTTAACGTCAGACACCAGGTGACGAACATAGTCGCTGTCGTAGGTCACGTCTGTCCGTGCCAGGATCAGCAGTAACTTGTCGGCCCCGTCGAGACTATTAGCCGCTCCCCAGGCGAAGGGCCGAATGTCCTTCTTAACCTGCGGGGAATTAATCAGGATAAACTTCCAAGGCTCATAACCAAAGGAACTAGGTGAAAGCCGGCCCACTTCTAAGATGGTGTGCCAGTCTTCCGGAGAAATGTACCGCTGCGGGTCGTACTTTTTGGTTGCGTAACGTCGGTTAGCCGTCTCCAGAACGTGTTGGCGAATTCCTTCCTTATCCATTAATAATCACTCACTTTCTGTAAGTATTATAACAGACTTTCAAAAAAATCCTTTGCCTAGTGCTTGGCACTCCAAGCCGCCGGATCCTGTCGCCACTCATTCAGAGAAGAAAGGTGGGCTTCACTGATCAGGCCATTTTCCTTGGCGACGTTAACCAGGGTCGGATAGTTGGTAACGGAGTAGTAGTTCAAGCCGGCCGCCGCGAAGTTCTTGTCCGCCGCTGGTAATTGGTAAGTAAAGACGGAAACAACGCCAATGACCTCCGCACCAGCCTTGTTGACCGCGGCGACCGCGTTGAGGACGCTCCCACCAGTGGAGATCAGGTCGTCAATCACGACCACCTTTTCACCGGCCTTTAGGACCCCTTCAATTTGCTTGCCGCGACCATGGTCCTTGGGCTTGGACCGCACGTAAACCAGGGGTTTCCCCAGTTCTTCGGCCACCCAGGCGGCATGCGGAATTCCCGCCGTCGCGGTTCCCGCAACCACGGCGACTTCCGGGAAGTGTTCCTTAATCAGGGCAGCCATCCCCTGGTAGATGGATTTCCGGACTGCCGGGTACGAAATCGTTAACCGGTTATCGGTGTAAATTGGTGAATGCAGGCCACTGGCCCAGGTGTAAGGCTTGTCGGGGCTCAGGGTTACCGCGTGAATTTCCAAAAGGTCCTTAGCAACTGTTTCTGCGTAACTCATCTTAATCTTCCTCCGTTAAAAATTCTTCTTCAATCTCCTGGTATGCTTTGACCGGGTCCGCACTTTGGGTGATCGGCCGTCCGACCACAATGGCGTTGCTCCCCAGGTCATGGGCCTGGTGGGGAGTGACGACCCGCTTTTGGTCCCCCTTAGCAAAGTTCTGCGGCCGGATCCCCGGGGTGACACAGAGAAAGTCCGGACCCGTTACCTGGCGAATTTCCTGAACTTCGTGGGCTGAGCAAACGACCCCGTCCGCGCCGGCCTTCTTCGCCAGCTGGGCGTAGGACTGGACTGATTCCACCAGGGACAGGTCAACGTGCTGCTCGTCGTGTAAGATTTGCTCGTCAATTGAAGTTAGCTGTGTAATCGCCAGCAGCTTCGGTGTCGGAAGGCCGGCAGCCTGTGCCCCTTCCTTCAGGCCCGTGGCTCCGGCGGCCACCATTTCACTCCCTCCAGCAGCGTGGATCGTGGTAAAGTCGACCCCCAGCTGGCCGAGGACAAACATTGCCCGCTTAACGGTATTGGGAATGTCGTGGAGCTTTAAGTCCAGGAAAATCTTAAAACCGCGGCTTTGGGCCTCCTTAATTATTTCCGGGCCAAAGTGATAGTACAACTCCATCCCAATCTTGAGGATTGGCCGCGGCTCAACGGTCAGCCGGTCAAACAGGTCCAGCGCTTCGTTTTTTGTGGCAACATCAATTGCCACCATTGGTGAATATCGTTTCAAAACTTTACCTCCCACAGGTCCGTCAACTTCTTAACTCCATACCGGTCCATTACCAGGGGCAGGTCCGCCACAATCCGTGGGCAGGCCAGCGGGTCATGGAAACTGGCAGCTCCCACCTCGACGGCATTGGCCCCGGCCATCATGAATTCCAGGACATCCTCAGCGGTTTCAATCCCCCCAACCCCGATGATTGGCAGGCTGGAGACAGACCGGACCTGGTGAATCATCCGCAGGGCCAATGGCTTAATGGCCGGGCCCGATAAGCCACCGGTAACGTTAGCCAGGACAGGGCGCCGGGTCTTGAGGTCGATGCTTAATCCGGTCAGGGTGTTGACCATTGTCAGACCATTAGCACCACCCCGTTCGGCCGCCTGGGCCAGGGGAACAATGTTGGTAACGTTCGGGGTCAGTTTGACGTAGATCGGTGTCCCCGCAGCCTGCTTGACAACCTTCCGGGTCAGGTCTTCTAAGACCGCTGGGTCGGTACCCATCGCCAGGCCACCGTGCTTAACGTTAGGGCAGGAAACGTTCAACTCAATGGCGTTGACTTCCGGTGCCTGACCCAACTGGTGGACGACCGTCTCGTATTCCGCCGTGGAGAAGCCGGCCGCACTCGCGATGATTGGCAAGTGAGGATAGTGGGCCTTCAGCCAGGGCAGCTTTTCGTTCACGACCGCTTGGATCCCCACGTTTTGCAGGCCGTTGGCGTTTAACCAACCGGCACTCGTTTCACAAACCCGGGGCTGGGGGTTCCCCGACCGGGCATGCAGGGTCGTCGACTTCAGTACCAAGGACCCTAGCAAATTCAAATCATAGTTACGGGCAATTTGCTGACCATAGCCACAGGTACCGCTCGCCGGGATAACCGGATTCTTTAGCGATAGGCCAGGCAGCTCGACTGCCAACCGTTGTGCTTCTTCCATCAGAGAATGCTCCTTTCGCGCAATCAAAAACAGCGCCCACTTAATCCCTCCTGGTTAAGTGAGCACTGTGCTTTTTCTCTTCTCTTAAACAATGCCAAACACCGTACCGTTTTGCTCTCACAGGAGTCAATTAAATGGTTTTCGTATTCAACAAAATACCCTAGATTGATTGATGGTTCCGCACCCGATTCTTGGAACCCACTACTGGCGGCTGGAGAAATTCTGTAAAATAAAAGCCTCCTTAGCAGTGGGCTAAGAAGACCGTTTTTGGTAACGCACAATTGAAATCCTTCTTAGCCTCTCTGGACTAGTTTAAAGGTAAATTTGTTAGTAATGATAATAACGGCTATCGGGCCAAAAGTCAACACCCCTAGTCGACTCCCTTAACCGCCCGGTGAGCAACAAAGTCCTTTTGAATCAGGACGGAAACGAGCATTGCCAAAACATCAATAATTACAAAGACAACCAGCGTGACGTAGTAATTATGTAAGACCTGATGCGTGTATGACAAAAGGATGGGCCCCACCATTCCGGCGGCCGCCCAGGCGGTGAGGATGTAACCGTGGATGGCGCCCAGTTGCTTGGTACCAAAGACATCCCCCAGGTAGGCGGGGATTACTGAAAAGCCAGCACCGTAGCACGACATCAGCAAGCACAGGGCCAGAGCAAAGACGAATGGTGTCTTAAAGAACAAGAGGATAAAGAGCATCACAATGTCCAACACGAAGATTAAGCTATAGGTCAACGGGCGACCAATATAATCGGACAGGGTTGCCCAGGCCAACCGGCCAAATCCGTTGAAGAGGCCGATGATTCCAACCATCACAGCGGCGGCCGCAGCAGTCATCGTCGTCATGTTCTGGGCCATTGGAGAAGCTGCCGAAACCAGGCCAATCCCCGTGGTGATGTTAATAAAGAACATGAACCAGAGGAAAGCAAACGTCCGGGTCTTTAACGCTTGGTTGGCCGTCAGTTCCTGGCCAGTCAGGCTAACCCGTTGGGCATTTGCCGCAATTGCTTGCGGTAACTCATGGGGCCGCGGCTTTTTAATAAATTGGGCCGCAATAATCATAACTACAAAATAGAAGATCCCCAACACATAGAAAGTATTAGCAAGGCCGACAACTGCCATCAGGTGTTGGGCAACTGGCCCTGTCAATAAGGCCGCAAAGCCAAAGCCCATGATTGCCAGGCCGGTTGCAAGCCCCCGCTTGTCCGGGAACCAACGAATAATGGTTGAAACCGGGGTAACGTAGCCCGAACCAAGGCCGAGGCCACCGATAACCCCGTATGCCAGGTATAGCAGCCAGAGCTGGTGACTTTGGACCGCCAGCCCAGTCAGGGCAATTCCGCTACCGTAGCAGATGCTGGAAATCGTCCCCGTAACGGTCGGACCAAACTTTTCTACTAGTCGACCCATGAACGCCGCTGACATTCCCAGGAAAAAGATTGCTAAACTAAAGGCAAACGAGACCGCCGTTTCCTTCCATCCCGTCTGCTGCGCAATTGGTTTTGTAAACACACTCCAGGCGTAGACGCCACCAATCATCAAGTGAAGAACAACTCCCGCAAGGGCCACACCATATCGATTCCTTGTCTTTACCATTAACCCCGTCTCCTTTTCTACAAAAACACGAACAATAAATAAATAATGTCCGGATTAATTCGGTGTTTAAAAGGTATCATAACATTAGTGTAATAACAAGGGGAATTTTTGATTCTAATCAAGTCCTAATTTTAAGGCGTTTCCATTCCGAATATTCGCTTATGCTAGCTTTTAAAATACGAACATTAAAAAAGGTCAGCTTCCAATTGACTTACAATCGAAAAGCTGACCCATAATCGTTATCCTTAGTATTAAATTACCATGCTCAACAGCCAGACCGCAACTAATCCCCCAATCACAGAGATTGACATCGATCGGGTAAAGTAGGCAATTACCATTACAATCAAAGCCGCAAAGATTTGTTCTACGTGGACAAAAGGCACAAAGTGATAACCAGCGGTGGTGATGAAGACGTTCTTAACGACCAGGGCGGTGAATAAGCTCACCGGGACGTACTTCATCCACTCGTTAAACCATTCCGGAATTTTCCGCGTCGAGAAGAAGAGAATTGGAAAGTACCGTGGAATGAACGCCGCAATTGCGGCCAGTACAATTACCACCAGGTGATATAAGATTTTATTGTGACCGATGTCAGCCAGTAACACCGGTGCATTACTAAGTAGTTGTTCCATCTTTATCCCCACTATTTACCGTCCGTCTCGTCCTTGCCTGGTTCTACCGGGCCATTCTTCTTCAGCTCACTGCGTTCCTGCTGGTCCTCAACCGTTGTCCGGGTGATCTTCGGCCGGAACATCTTCGTTAAGAACCAGTTCTTTTCCGGAACCTTGCTGTGGTGACGAACAGTGTTCTCAATCAGGAAACCAATAAACGATGCGATCAAAGTAGCAATCACAACCCCAAGGATGCTGTGCGTCAAAACCATAAAGAAGACCGCGAGAACTGCCGTCAGCAAGCTGATCAACAGGGTCAGGTGGTTTTGAACTTGCATCACAATCATGTACAGGAACAGGGCCGTTAAGGCAAAGTCAACCACCTCAAGGTTGATTGAAATCGTACTCCCAATCAGGCCCCCGACCATGTTCGCCACTGACCACGAAAGCAGTGAGTAGTGTTCAACCAGCAGGGCGTCCTTTGGTGTCCACTTCTTATCCGTTGCAAATTTCAAGTAGTTGATCGCATAGTTTTCGTCGTTCATCGAAACCGCAAACAGCCAGATAAGGTGTTGAGATTCGTTTTTAATGTACTTAGATAAACTAGAACCCAGTAACGCATACCGTAGTTCCAAGAAGAACAAGGTTACAAATATTGATGATAGTGGTGCGTTAATCGTCAGCAATGAAGCTAAAATAAATTGGGCTCCACCAGAGAAAACAACGATTGATACAACCAGGGTCATGATAAAGTTGAACCCCGCCGCATGTAACAAAATACCGCAAGCCAGCCCAATTGGGATGTAGCTTAGGCATAGTGGCATGGCAATTCCGAGGACCTCCAGCCACCGTGCTTTTTCTGGATTTATTTGTGCTTTAGCCACAGAATTTCCTCCAATTATATGTCAACATATTGATAATTAAGGCGACACAATGCCCTTTAAGTCTAACATACAATAAATTACTTGAATATAAATAAGCAGAAAATTTCCCGGGAAATTTTCTGCTTTTGTTTATTATTTATTCACTTGTTTTAAGGGGAGACTGACAATGAAGGCTGTCTCATTATCATCAGACGTTACCCGGACACTTCCGTGGTGCAAGTCGACGATACTTTTGACGATTGCCAATCCCAGACCGGTACCCCCGGTTGCCCGCGACCGTGACGCCTCGGCACGGTAAAAGCGCTCGAAGATATGGTCAACCGACGCCTTCGGGATTGGGGTCCCATCGTTGGCGACCGTTACCACCACATGGTCAGCCTTTTGCCGGGCGTCCAGGCGGATGTAACTGGCCCCATTCCCGTATTTCAGGGCGTTGGCAACCAAGTTGCTAAATACCCGGCCGAGTTTTTCGGGGTCGGCTTCGATCATCAGCGGGTTGGGAATCACCTTTGATGTGATCTCAATTCCCCGGTGCTGGGCCTCTAACTCAAAACTGGCCGTTAGCTGTTCAAGCAACTGGTTGAGGTCAACCCGCATGATGTTGACCGGGGCGCCGTGCTGCTGGACCTTCGTGTATTCAAACAGGTCCTCGACCAGGTTCTTCATCTGCTTGGCTTTCTCGTAGGCCGTATGGGTGTATTTCAGGATATCTTCCTCATTTTGGTACTGCTTGTCCTCAATCAAACCCAGGTAGCCGATGATGGAAGTCAGTGGGGTCCGCAGGTCGTGACTGACGTTGGTAATCAGCTCGTCTTTTGACTTTTCAATCTTTCGTTCGTCGTCCATGGACTTAACGGCACTGTCAACCAGGGCGTTAACGGAGCTGATCACGTGCTGTTGGTTGCCCTTCAAACGGAAGGGAATCCGGTGGTCCAGGTGGCCCTGGGCAATGTAGTGGAGTTCGGCGATGATGTGGTTCATCTGATAAAGGTGGTACCGCCGCCGGAGCCGCCACCAGACGACCCAAATGTCGATGATCACGAAGATGATAATTAGGATCCGCTGGTAGCTCCAAATCTGTGTTTGTAGTGGGCCGACCCGTAACGATTGCTTAATCATGAAGATCCCGTTCGTCACCCCCGGATTACTCTGGATGACATCCTGGATAATCGTAATAATCGCCATGTTGAGGAGGACCAGCAGGATGACGGTCACGACCCCTTCAAAGATTAATGAACTTTTTTCCCGTCCCGTTAACTTCACTCTTTTACCCCCAGGAAGTGATTAGATTAGTGGTTTTCAACCTTGTAGCCAACGCCCCAAACGGTTTGGATGACCTTCTCACCGTTCGTGGCTTCTTCGATTTTATCCCGCAAGTGGCTCACGTGGACCATGACCGTCTTGGCGGAGACAACACTCTCCTGTTGCCAAACCCGTTCAAAAATGTCGTCAGCGGAGAAGACCCGGTTCGGGTGACTGGCCAGCAGGTAGAGGATCCCGAATTCGAGGGCCGTCAACTGGATAACGTCTCCCTTGATGGTCTTAACCTCGTGAGAATCCTTGTTGATGATCAGCGGGCCCACGTTTAAGACGTCCGGTTGGTCATTGGTGACCTCGCCCTGGGTCCGCCGCAGCAAAGACTTTACCCGGGCCATTACTTCCAGGGGGTTAAACGGCTTGGTAACGTAGTCGTCCGCCCCGGAAATCAGGCCCTGAATCTTATCCATATCGGCCGTCTTAGCGGAAAGGACCAGGATCGGGATATCGGAGTCTTTCCGGACCTGCTTGATGACCTCCATCCCGTCCATTTCGGGCATCATCAAATCCAAGATGACCAGGTTAATGTCCGGTGTCGTGTTGAGCTTGGTCAAAGCTTCCTTACCGTTGTAAGCGGCAACCGGCTCGTAACCCTCATTACGAATGTAAATCTCCAGTAATTGGACAATTTCCTTATCATCATCAACAACTAAAATCTTCATTATATGGCCACTCCTTATTTATTACGAGTACTCTAGTTCAATATTATAGCTGACTTTCTTGGTAAAACGATTATTTTGCCCCAGCTTTAAGGAAATATTAGTTATCCGCGTCCAAGTTGGCGGTTTCCAGGCCTAAGCTCTTCCGAAGCAGGTTCGAAACCCGTTGCTGTTCGTCTCGCGGAACTACTTCAAAGGCTTGACCATCCTCTTCGTCACCCTTCCCCTGGGCGTGGTCCTGACCAATGTTCTTCGTTGCCTTCCGGTAGTGCCGGGCCAACTGGAGCATGTCATCAAATGTCAGGTCAGTCTTGGAGTTGTCTGAGATGGACTTCAGGAACTTCTGGTTGAGGACCGTCTTGTAAGAAACCGACTTCTTCAAAAGGGCCTTAATGATTAGCTTCTGCCGCTGCTGCCGGCCATAGTCACCATTCGGATCGTCGTACCGCATTCGGCTAAAGCGTAGGGCCTGGGTGCCGTTCAGGTGGTAGGATTGCCCCTTTTCAAAGTGACTCCCTTCGTAGTCAAAGGTCAACGGGGAGGTGACCGTGACCCCACCGACTTGATTAATCGCCTTTTTCAGGCCACCCATGTTTACCAGGACGTAGAAGTCAACGGGGATATTGAAGTACTTTTGAACCACGTTGATCGTTTCCTTGACCCCACCGTAAGTGTAGGCCGCGTTGATCTTGGCCGGCGAGTCGTCCGGGTAGCCCGGCAGGTTAACCTTCATGTCCCGGGGAATGCTGACAATCTCCGACTTGTTGGTCTGGGGATTAATCGTCAGCAGCATGATCGTATCCGTTCGGCCCTTGTACGACCGGCCAAGGGCCCCGGTATCCGTCCCCAGCAGCAGGATGGACACTGGCCGCCGCTGCTTTAAAACCTTCTGACCGTCCCGCCGCCGGGTCGCCCCCGCCGACGTGTACATGTCATTGGTAGTGACCTTGACGTTGTGCCAGGCAACGAAGCCGTAGATCCCAGCAACGACTACCAACAACAAGACAATGATTCCAAAAATCTTCCACCCGCGATGGCGCGGGCCCTGGTTTTGTTGCCGGTAATCGCGCCGGCGTTCAAAATGTTCCTGTGGTTCTTGATTATCCATAGTTATGTCCCCCAAATTGTGCATCCGATTTCAATATCGATTGTACCAGTTTACCCGGTCCCGTGCATGGTTACGCAGTAAAAAGAAAAGCCCAGGACGACTTCTGGATCGTCCTGGGCTTTTCTTATATACTTAACGCTTATTTGTAGTTTGGAGCGGCCTTCGTGATTTGAACGTCGTGTGGGTGGGACTCCCGCAGGCCGGCGTTCGTGATTTGAACGAATTGGGCCTTTTCGATCAAGGTTGGGATGTCAGGGGCACCAACATAACCCATCCCGGAGCGCAGGCCCCCGTCGATTTGGAAGACAACGTCGGAAACGTCACCCTTGTACTTAACCCGGGCTTCAATTCCTTCAGGAACAAGCTTGTTGGCCTCGTTTACCCCGCCTTGGAAGTAACGGTCGGAGGAACCGTGGGCCTGGGCCATGGCACCAACGGAACCCATCCCCCGGTAAGCCTTGTACTTAACACCCTGGTCCTCAAAGATCTGTCCAGGTGCTTCGGTCGTTCCGGAGAGCATGCTCCCCAGCATTACCGCGTTTCCACCAGCAGCTAAGGCCTTCACAACGTCACCAGAGTACTTGATCCCCCCGTCGGCGATGATTGGCTTGCCGTATTCACGAGCAACGCAAGCGGCATCGTAAATGGCCGTAATCTGGGGAACACCAACACCGGCAACCACCCGGGTAGTGCAGATGGAACCAGGGCCAATGCCGACCTTCACAACGTCCACCCCGGCATCATAAAGGGCCTTGGTGGCTTCACCAGTTGCCACGTTCCCGGCAATCAGGGTAACGTCAGGGAAGTGGTCGCGGATTTCCTTGATCTTCCGCAGCACCCCAGCAGAGTGACCGTGGGCCGTATCGATCACGATGGCGTCGGCACCAGCCTTCAAAAGGGCCTCTGCCCGTTCAAAGGTGTCGCTGGTTACCCCAACGGCGGCTGCACAGAGAAGGCGGTTTTGGTCGTCAACCGCTGCCCGAGTGGCACTAGCGGGAACAACCACACTCTTAACGTTGGCAACTTCCCCTGCCTGGGCTTGGATTGACATATTCTTATGAACAACGCCAAGGCCACCTTGAAGGGCCATCGCAATTGCCATTGGTCCTTCGGTAACAGTATCCATTCCGGCACTAATCAATGGAATATTAAGCTTAATATTCTTAGCTAAGCGGGTACTGAGGTCAACCTCATTTGGTAAAACGTGACTTTCGGCGGGAATCAGTAAAACATCATCAAAAGTTAAGCCCTTTTTGGCAAACTTTGTGTCCCAATTTGACATTGATCATACACACTCCTTAATTTTGGTTAGGTCAATGCTACTAGGAATTAGGCACAAAATCAAGAAAAAGTTAAGATTTCGGCGAAAAAGCTAGTAAATCGTTCGCACTTTCCTGATCAATTACCAGGGTATTGGCGTACCCAGCCGTCAAAGCACCATTAATTGCCGGGACCTTAGCCACATTGGCCGCCACCAGCACGCTGTGTTTCTTCTTCCGGAGCTCCGTCAGGTCAATGCCAATTGTCCGCTCGTTAATGTCGTGGTCGACCACCCGGCCACGGGAGTCAATAAAGCGGGAGAAGGCATCCCCAACCGCCTCATTTTGGAGCTTCTCCTGCTCCTCTTTTGTAAAGTAGCCGAGCCGGAAGAGGAGGGCCGAATCCCGAACGGTCCCGACTGTGAAGACCGCGATGTCCGCTTCCTTCCCAAGACGGAGGATGTACTTGATATGGGTATCATTGGCCACCAGCTTCTCGGTCTTTGCGTGGTCAAAGATGACCGGCACCGGCAGGTACTGGGGAAGGGTGTGAAAAGCGTTGGCAAAGGTATTGACGGTTTCAAAAGCGTAGTTCTTCGTCTCGGTATTAGCAACGCTCCCCTTCATCTGAACGACCTTGACCCCACTAACGTCCTTGGGCGCAATGTGTAAGGCAACGTGGTAGAGGGTCCGGCCCCAACCCAGGCCGAGGATGTCATTGTCCTTGACAATTTCCTCAAGGTACCGGGCCGCCGCCGTTCCCACCTCTTCCAGGGGGTTATCCTTGCCCGGAACAATGATGACCTTTTTAAGGGTCGGGTATTTTTCTAGTAACCGGGTGCGTAGCTGGTCGAGGGGGGCCAGGGGGTTATTGATTTTAATGGTTACCAGCCCCTGGTCACGGCCAAACTGCAAGAGGCGCGACACCGTTGCCCGGGAAATATTCAGTTCGGTCGCTATATCTTGCTGGTTATAACCCTCCCGGTAATACAGGGTGGCCACCTTGAGGGCCTGGCTTATTTTCTTGTGATCGTCGCTTTCCATTGCTCTCCTCCTTACTAAAATAAGGGTCCGCAACAGAATGACTCTGTAGCAGGCCCTTATTTAATTCATCAAATGGCCGCTTTTCCACGGTCCATTATATACCATTACTTACCAGCGATTGCTGTTTCCAGGGAAATGTTGATCATGTCGTTGAAGGTCTTCTCCCGTTCTTCGGCGGTCGTCTTTTCCTCACCAAAGATCAGGTCACTGACGGTCAGGACGGACAGTGCCCGGAAGTGGAGCTTAGCGGCGAGGAGGTAGAGCCCAGCAGACTCCATTTCCGTCCCTAAGATGCCGTAGTCCCGCAGCTTCTCCATGTCTAATTCGTCGTTGTAGAAGCGGTCAGCCGCAAAGATGTCACCGACCTTGGCATCGATACCCAACTTTTCGGCAACGTGGTAGGCGGAGTCAAGCAGCTTAAAGTCGGCCAACGGGGCGTAGTGGAAGCCCGGGCCGAAGGTGTTCATCGTCACTGCCGAATCCGTTGAGGAACCCTGAGCCAAAATAACGTCACGCAGGTGAACATCTGGTGCAATTCCCCCACAAGAACCAACCCGGATGATTGTCTTTACGCCAAAGAACTTAACCAGTTCGTTAATGTAGATTGACATGGACGGGATCCCCATGCCAGAGCCCTGAACAGATACCCGGTGGCCCTTGTACTCACCGGTGTAGCCAAAGGCGTTCCGCACGCTGTTAACCTGCTTAACATTTTCCAGGAAGTTTTCGGCAATGTATTTTGCCCGGAGCGGGTCACCCGGAAGTAAAACTGTGTCTGCGTAGTCGCCCATTTGGGCACCAATATGTGTACTCATCGTTGTTCCTCCTCAATTATTCGATAATTTCGTGAATCAGTTGCGGTTTGTCATAGTGGTCGCTGATGACGATGCTTTCGTCGAGCAGCTTTTCGACCGCCGGGGCCTTCTCCTGGTTGCTGTAAATGGTCAACAGGGTGTCACCAGCCTTGACCTGGTCGCCCAGTTTATGGTGGAGTTCAATTCCCACACTGTAGTCCAGTTGGTCGTCGGCCTTCTGCCGGCCACCGCCCAGGAGCATGCTGGCGGTCCCAATTTCATCGGCTGCCAGTTTGCTTACTACTCCGGCACGCTTGGCCCGGTACGGGATTTGGTACTTTGCCTGGGGCATCACGGCGTAGTCATCAATTACCCGGGGGTCGCCACCCTGGGCGATTACCATCGCCTTAAAGCGGTCCAGGGCCGTCCCATCCGCAACTACCTTTTCCAGCAGTTGCCGGGCGGCTTCTGGCGTCTGGGCCTTGCCACCCATTACGACCATGTAGCTTCCTAGTGTCAGAACTAGTTCGGTCAGGTCAGCGGGGCCCTTCCCCTTGAGGACATCAATTGACTCCTCAATTTCAAGGGCGTTGCCAACCTTGTTGCCCAGTGGCTGGTTCATGTCGGAAATCACGGCCATGCACTGCAGGCCAGCCTGCTTGCCAATGTCGACCAGGGCGTGAGCCAGGGCCCGCGACTGGTCCAAGGTCTTCATGAAGGCCCCAGCACCGGTCTTAACGTCAATCACCAGGGCATCTGTCCCCGACGCAATCTTCTTACTCATGATTGAGCTGGCGATCAGGGGGATTGAGTCCACCGTGTCGGTGACGTCCCGCAGGGCATAGATTTTCTTGTCCGCGGGTGCCACTTCACCGGTGGCCCCGACAATGGCCAATTTCTCCCGGGCAACCTGGTCAATGAAGGCCTGTTCGCTGATTTCAACCTTAAATCCGGGGATAGCCTCCAGTTTATCGAGGGTCCCACCAGTGTGGCCCAGGCCCCGGCCAGAGATCATTGGTACCGGGATGCCAGTGGCGGCCACCATCGCCGCGAGGGGCAGGCTGACCTTGTCACCAACGCCGCCCGTTGAGTGCTTGTCGACCTTCACCCCGGGAATCTTGCTTAAGTCCAGGTGCTCACCTGAGTGCATCATTTTCATCGTCAGGCTCGTCTGTTCCGCGCTAGTCATCCCCTGGAAGTAGATGGCCATCAGCAAGGCCGCAATTTGGTAGTCGGGAATTGACCCGTCAACTACCCCATCCACGAAAAACTGTAGCTGGTCATCGGTTAAGGTCTTCCCATTTCGTTTAGCGTCAATAACGTCGACCATTCGCATCGTCAGCGCCCCTTTCCTCTTAACCGCGCTTAGTCGTTACTAATTTCCTTGTAGAAGCTGGTGCCCCGTACGGAGTCAACGTTGAAGTTCTCCAGAACAGTGGCCCCGAGGTCGGAGAAGGTCTTCCGTAGGCCGAGTGACTGGTTAGTCTTCTTCATCGATGGGGAGTAAACCAGCAGCGGGACGTTCTCACGGGTGTGGTCCGTCCCCCGGAAGCCAGGGTCATTCCCGTGGTCCGCGGTGATCATCAGCAGGTCGTCCGGCTTCATTTCCTTGAGAACCGTCCCCAAACGCTTGTCAAAGTCCATCAGGGCCTGACCAAAGCCCTTTGGATTCCGCCGGTGGCCGTACATGGCATCAAAGTCCACCAGGTTGGTGAAGCAGAAACCAGTGAAGTCTTGCTTCATCACTTCGTCAACGTGGTCCATCCCGTCCATGTTGCTTTCGTTATGGTAGCCCTTGTCAATTCCTTGACCAGAGAAGATATCGTTAATTTTACCAACCCCGATGACGTCGTAACCGGCAGCCCGCAGGCGGTCCATATCGGTCTCACCAATCGGCTTCAGACTGAAGTCGTGCCGGTTAGCGATCCGGGTGAAGTGGTCCTTGTCGGGGCCGACGTATGGCCGGGCGATAATCCGTCCCACGGTGTATTCAGGGCCGTTAACCAGGGTCCGGGCGTATTCACAGATCTTGTAGAGTTCCTTAACCGGGATCACGTCTTCGTGGGCGGCAATCTGCATTACGGAGTCCCCAGACGTGTAGAGGATCAGTTCGCCGGTCTTCATCTGCCGTTCCCCGTAGTCGTGGATGACTTCTGTCCCGGAGTAAGGCTTGTTGACAATGACCTTTCGCCCGGAGAACTTCTCCAGCTTATCAACGATTTCTTGGGGGAAGCTGTTCGGGAACGTCGACAGTGGCTTCATTACCGGCAGGCCCATCATTTCCCAGTGGCCGTCCATGCTGTCCTTACCAGCAGAGACTTCCTCCATCTTACCGAAGTCCCCGATGGCCGGGTCAGCGACAGGTACCCCTTCGATTGGTGTATCCCGGAGGTTGCTGATCCCCATCTTAGCCAGGTTAGGCAGGGCCAACTTACCCTTGTAGTATTCGCCAACGTGGCCTAACGTATCTGACCCAACATCATCGAACTTATCCGCATCGTGCGCAGCACCAGTACCAACCGAGTCCATTACAATAACAAATACACGTTTATATGACATCTTGACCCCTCCAGTATCCAGTCTCAATCAGGTCGACAGGTAAAAACTAGTCTTGCTTAGCAGCTTCTTCCAAAATCTTAACGGAAGCGGAAACCCCGAGCCGGTTGGCACCAGCTTCAATCATGTCGTAGGCTTCAGCCAGGCTGTGGATCCCACCAGCAGCCTTGATCTTAAAGTCTGGGCCAACGGCTTCCCGCATCAACTTAACGTCTTGGGCCTTGGCACCGGAAGTGGAGAAGCCAGTAGACGTCTTAACGAAGTCCGCGCCCCCCTTAACGGTCAGCTTGCATGCCCGGGTCTTTTCTTCGTTGGTCAGCAGGCAGTTTTCGATGATGACTTTCAGGAGCTTGCCCTTTTTGTGGGTTGCTTCGGCCACGGCCCGGATGTCGTCTTCCACGGCTTGGTCGTTCTTCCCCTTCAATTCACCAATGTTGATCACCATGTCGATTTCATCGGCCCCGTCTTCAATCGCCTGCTTGGTTTCAAAAACCTTGCTGGCTGTCGAAGTGGCTCCGAGAGGGAACCCAATCACCGTGCAGGTATTGATGTCCGTACCCTGCAGACCTTCGTGAACACGCTTGACCCAGTATGGGTTAATACATACGGAAGCAGTATTGTACTTCCGGGCTTCTGCAACCGTCTTGTCAATCATGTCAGCAGTGGCCTCAGGCTTCAGCATCGTGTGGTCCATATACTTGGCTAATTGTGCTTGGGTTAATTTCATTATTTAGTCTCTCCTCTTTTGTGAATTCGCTTACATCAAACTACACCCCTAGTTTATCAGTTACCTGAACAATTGTCCATAATATTTCCGAACATTTTTTCAAAAAGTAAAAGCTTTTATGTATTCCTTAGTAAAATTATTTTTTCCTTAGCAAAGTCTCGGTATCAGTAGCGTTTGCTGCCCTCCCTAACCAGGCAGCAGTAAAAAAGCGTTTACATTTTCAAACAAGGGTGGTATTCTCGGTTTGTTCGTATGTTAGACTAACTTACAACCCATGTAATCATTTATTATTGAGGATGTGATTCTATTGAATAACGCTGCTACTGCAAGCGCCGACGTCAAATTGCCATGGCGTCAGAAATTTGGTTGGGCAACCGGTGACTTCGCCCAAAACCTTATCTACACCACCATTTCAACGTATTTGTTGTTCTTCTATACAAACGTTTACGGCCTCCCCGCTGCCGATGCGGCAACGATGTTCTTGATTGTCCGTCTGATTGATGCCATCAACGACCCGATCGTCGGGACCTTCATCGACAAGCACACGACCCGCTTTGGTAAGTACCGTGGCTACCTCCTTTACATGGGGCTGCCCCTGGCGGTAATGGCCATCCTTTGTTTCCACGTGCCAAACCTTGGCCAAATGGGCAAGCTTATCTACGCCTACGTTACTTACGTCGGCCTGTCCGTTATCTATACGACAGTTAACGTCCCATACGGCTCTTTGAACGCCGCCATGACCCGGAATAACAAGGAACTGGTTTCCATGTCCTCCATCCGGATGGTCCTGGCCAACCTCGGTTCCTTAGCGGTTAGTTTTGGTGTCCCCGTTTTCGTTAAGCTGTTCTCCGGCGGCCACTACTCGGGTGCCGCTTCTCAGACCGGTTGGTTCTTAACCATGGTCCTTTACGGGATCGCCGGGGCCTTAGTGCTGGTATTCTGCTTTAGCCAATCCGTTGAACGGATCCACATGCCCGCTGATACTGAAGCTTCTGTTAAGGTTTCTGACCTCTTCCACCAACTGAAGATCAACCAACCACTGCGGACGCTGGCTATCTTCTTCATCATTACCTTTGGTTTAATGTCCATCGTTAACTCCGTTGGGGCCTACTACATGACCTACAACGCCCACAACGCCGGCTTGATGCAATGGTACAACCTGCTGGGAACCCTGCCGGCCTTCATCACGGTGCCCCTCACCCCTTGGTTAAACCGTAAGTTCGGTACCCAGGCCCTGATGCAAGGGAGCCTGCTGGTCACGGTTATTGGTTTCCTGATTATGTTCCTCGTTCCCGCAACGAACATCACCTGGACCTTCATCGGCCGGACCGTTGAAGCCGCCGGGGTCACCCTTTCCACCGGGTTCCAGTGGGCACTGGTTCCCCAAACCATCACTTATGGTGAATGGAAGACCGGGAAGCGGGAGAACGGGATTGTCAACGCCATTGTCGGCTTCTTCTTCAAGTTTGGGATGGCCCTTGGTGGGGTTGTTCCTGGCTACGTCCTGGCTGCATTTGGCTTCGCTGCCAACCACACCCAAACTGCCCACAGCCTGTTCGGAATCCGGATGGTTACGACCATTATCCCAATTATCGTCACTGTCTTGGCCATGATTGTCTTCGCCTTCTACCGTCTTACTGACGAAAAGGTTGAAAAGATGAACGCCGAAATCGCTGCTCGGAACCAAAACAACTAATCTAAGAAAGGAAATTTATAATGAAGTTTACTAATGGTTATTGGTTAACTAAACCTGAATACCAAATCAACCACCCCGAAGAAAGTTTCACCGCTAAAAAGGACGACCAACGGACAATGAGTGTCTTCGCTCCTTACAAGCGGATTAACAACCGAGGTGACGAATTGAACATCGGGATGACCACCATCAAGCTGACATCCCCATTGGAAGACGTCATCGGGGTCAAATTGACCCACTTTGACCAGGACACCCACGGTCCATCGTTCAAACTGACCGACCAGCAACCGGATGTCGCAATGAACATTAGTGACCAGGCTGCTAGCTACCAAAGTGGGCGCCTACAAGTCAACATCCCGCTCCACCAGGAATTCGCCCTTAACTTCAACGCCGACGGCAAGGAAATCACGGCCTCCCGTTACCGTGCCCAGGGTGAAATTACCAACATCAAGAACCACAAGCACTACATGCGTGAACAGCTCTCCTTGGGCGTGGATTCACACGTCTACGGCCTCGGGGAACGGTTCGGTAACTTTGTCAAGAACGGTCAAGAAGTACGGACCATCAATAAGGATGGGGGGACTGGTTCTGACCAGGCTTACAAGAACGTCCCATTCTACATCACTGACAACGGCTACGGGGTTTTCGTCAACCAACCAGAACCCGTCGACTTCGAAATTGCTTCAGAAAACGTTGACCGGGTCCAATTCAGTGTTGAAGGTGAATCCCTGGAATACTTCGTTATCTACGGCCCAACCCCACAGGAGATCCTCCACAAGTACACTGAATTGACCGGGAAGATTCAACTGCCACCGGCCTGGTCATTTGGCCTGTGGCTGACGACTTCCTTCCTAACCGATTACAGTGAAAAGACCGTCATGAAGTTCATCAACGGGATGGCAGAACGGCACATTCCGTTGGACGTCTTCCACTTCGACTGCTTCTGGCAACGGGACTTTGAATGGAGCAACCTGACCTGGAATAACGACGAATTCCCCGACCCCGAAGGACTGATCAAGGAAATCCACGACAAGGGAATCAAGGTCTGTGTCTGGATCAACCCTTACATCGCCCAGAAGAGTGAGATGTTCAAGGAAGGGAAGGCCAACGGTTACCTGGTTAAGCGGACTGACGGCAATGTCTGGCAGTGGGACCTCTGGCAAGCCGGCAACGGGTTCATTGACTTCACCAACCCCGCCGCCGTTAAATGGTTCCAGGCCAAGCTCAAGGCCCTCCTCGACATGGGCGTTGACTGCTTTAAGACGGACTTTGGTGAACGGATTCCAATGGACGACGCGGTCTACTTTGACGGGTCTGACCCGAAGCGCGAACACAACTTCTACACTTACCAGTACAACAAGGCGGTCTTTGACGTAATCGCCAAGGAACGGGGCATTGACCAAGCGGTGGTCTTCGCCCGTTCCGCCACGGTTGGTTCCCAGCAGCTTCCGGTTCACTGGGGTGGTGACTGCCTGTCGACCTTTAAGTCCATGTCCGACACCCTCCACGGTGGCCTGTCCTTCTTGAGTTCCGGGTTTGGATTCTGGAGCCACGACATCGGTGGTTTCGAGGATGGACCCGACACACCAACTGCGGACCTGTACAAGCGGTGGACCCAATTCGGTCTGCTTTCCTCGCACAGTCGGTACCATGGTAGTGATGTTTACCGGGTTCCGTGGAACTTTGACGACGAAGCGGTCGAAAACACCCGGAAGTACGTCGACCTCAAGCTGTCGCTAATGCCTTACCTCTACACCCAAGCTGCCCACAGTGCCGCCTTTGGTAACCCGTTAATGCGGCCGATGTGGTTCGAATTTGGTGACGACTACAACACCCACACCATCGCCAACCAGTACATGTTCGGTAGCCAGATTCTTGTTGCCCCCGTCTTCAGCCCTGAAGGCAACGTCCACTTCTACCTGCCCGCCGGCAAGTGGACCAGCATTGTCCAAGATGGCGAAAGCTACGACGTTCCCGAGGGTGGTAAGTGGCTCACCAAGCACTACGACGAACTTGACCTGCCTGTCCTGGTTCGTGACAATACAATCCTGGTCAAGCACGAGAAGCCAGCCCACGCTGACTACGACTACACGAAGGACGTCGACATCCACCTCTACGACATGCATGAGGGGACAACGACCATCAGTGTTGTGGACAATCACGGTAAGGATGCCGGCAGCGTCACCGTTAAGCGCAACGGCAGCCAGTTCAGTGTCACGACAAAGGGCCTGAGCGGCAAGCTAACCGCCTTCGTTCACGAAAACGGTAAGTTGGTTGCTCAAACCGACCTTAAAGAGGGTGAGGCCGCAATTAAGCTTTAACCAATTGATATCCCTTAAAAATAAATAATACACAGAGCAAGTTAGTGAAAACGACCACCAGCAAATGTTGGTGGTCGTTTTTTGTATGTGGTAGATTGTAAAATTTAAGTTGAACATTTTAGTGGACAGAAAAACCTATAAAGGTCTTTAATGGTGTCGCTAAACAAAATCCATGAAAGAAGGACCTTTATGGGCACCACTATTTTATCATTTGAAGACCGCATTGTCATCGAAACGCTTCGTCATGAAAA
>NZ_CANCWN010000013.1:0-52846 GCF_947381485.1 Limosilactobacillus avium
TAAGAAGCCGGACGATGAACCAAGATTTGATTCATCGTCCGGCTTTCATTTTGGACTGAGAGTTTTTTCCCAGCCTCTTCTTTATTTGTTTAAAGGTTATCTTGCTGTTGATTCATGTTTTTAACCTTATTCAGGTAACGGTAAATGGTCGGGGAGGAGCACTTCAGCGCCGAAGCAATTACCCGGATTGAATCCTTAAGCAGGAAGTAACCATCCTCATACAGTTCCTTAATCACCGCAATCTTTTGGTCTTGCTGGAAGAAGTCGACAGAAACGTTTAATTCCCGTTCCTTTTTTTCAACCGCACTCTGCGCAATCGAGCTTACCGAATTATTGAAGTTTTCGGTGATCACTTTAATGTTTTTATTTGGTCGGGTGACCGTCTTATTTTCCTTATTGGTCGTACTGATTTCGCTAATTGGTGTGGTCGGGACCTCAAATAGTTGTTTGAAGGTATCCATTTGTTTTACCAGGGCTTCCAGCGGTGCCTGATTAGTATTGATGCAGAGCATCCCCACGATTTTATTCCGGTACCGAATAAAGTAGGTTGAGGACCGCAGATCAGGGGTACTCTTTGATTTTCCAGAATAGTTAGCAATGAAGTTAGTATCAGCATCAATTCCATCCTTCATAATCTTGAGGACGAAGTTAGATGCAGAATCACCAACTTTCCGGTTAGTGATGGTTGGATTTTTTATGTATACTACTGAATGGTCCAAATCTGTTACATCGTTTAATACGACTTCACTATTGGGTCCAAGGATCTCAGCGAAGAAGTCAACCAAGGGAATAAATCGCTTGATATGCTTTCGGACAGCTTCACTTGACATTTGGAACATCCCCCTTTGAAATAATTATTCTTGCTGGACTATGTAAAAAGTTTTCAATCCCCGTTATGTCGGTAAATAATAAATATATTTCATGATAATAATTTATTAGAAGTTAATTGATGCTCTTATTATCTGATCAATAACAACTAAAAAAGCCGATTTAGCAGCATTTTCCGGCTTTGGTGAAAGAAATTTATATAGAACTGAACATGATAAAATCTACCATGTATAGAGTATATTAGCATTTTTTAATAATAATAGCAACGCTATATACCAAGCGGTTATCACAAAAATAAATATTTAGATTAAAATTTAATGGCACTAACCAATTTAAACCGTTTTATAGCTACGTTCATTTGATAACATATGATAATTTTTTCTCAGATAATGCTAATTTTGAGACATTTTGTTAAATATTAGCGGTTACATTTTTGATAAGATAGGTTACACTACTATTGTAATAATAATTTATTATCATGCCTAGGTTAAGACGTCACCGATAATTGATTATTAATTAATTATATAAAGAAGGTTAAGCATATGTTATCTATTCTTATAGGTGTCGTAATGCTCTTCCTGGTTATCGCCGCAATGAGTTTGTTTACATTCAAAGCACCTCACGGTAAACAATCAGTTAGTGCATTGTCTGGTGCCGCATGTGCCACGTTCCTGCCACAAGCGTTCTTAAGTTACGCAATTGGTGAAGTTTTCCATGTTCAATTTGCTGCTCAAATTGGTAACATCATGGGATCCATGGGGGGCCTGGCTGCTGGTTCACTTGTTCCACTGGCATTCGGTATTAGTCCTGTATTTTCAATGATCATCGGAATTTCTCTGATGAAGTTCAAGCTACTTCCTGCATTTATTGCTGCATACTTGCTATCATTTATCGTTAAGGAAATTGAAAAGCGTGTTACTGGTGGACTTGACTTAATCGTCGTTATCTTGGTTGCCCCAATGCTTGCTAACGCAATTGCATTGCTTATCCAACCAGGTGTACTTGCAATCCTGCACGTTATCGGTGGATCCATTGTTACTGCCGAAAAGACAAACCCATGGGTAATGGGTGCTATCCTCGGTGGTATCATTCCATTGGTTGGTATGACGCCACTTTCCTCAATGGTTCTGACGAGTTTGATTAACCTGCTGGGTGTTCCAATGGCTATTGGTGCCCTTGGTTGTTTCGGGAACTCGATCTTCAACTTCTCATTCTTCCGTCTGATGAAGTTCGGTGACAAGGCAACTACCATTGCCGTTACGATTGAACCATTGACTCAGTTGGACATTATTTCTGCCAACCCTGTTCCAATCTTTGTAACGAACCTGTTTGCCGGGGCTATCAACGGTATTATCGTTACGGCCTTCAGCTTGGTTGTTCGGGTTACTGGTATGGCTACTCCATGGGCCGGTCTTATCGTTGTATTCGGTATGAACCCATGGTTGAAGACCCTTGAAGCTGTTATCCTTATTATCATTAACAGTACTATTTGGGCCTACATTGGTCGTGCTATCTTCAAGAACTACAAGATCCACACCGTTGCTGAAATTCGTGAAGGGGACACTGTTACTGAAAAATAGTGTTGTCTGAAATGTTGACAGTTTAAGGCATTTATACAAAGGAGAACCTAAAATGAGTGGAAATTACAGAAGTGTTTTTGATATTATTGGACCTATTATGATTGGACCATCTAGTTCACACACCGCTGGACCAGTTGCTATTGGACAAGCTGCTAACAAGTTATTTGGTGGTGTTCCAAAGAAAGTTACTGTTCACTACTACGGTTCATTCGCCCAAACCCACCGTGGTCACGGTACTGATTATGCTCTTGCCGCTGGACTGCAGGGCTTTGCTGCAGATGACCCACGGGTACCACGGGCACCAATGATCGCCAAGGACAATGGTATCGACATTCGCTTTGTTGAAGAAGAGGGTGAAAGTCCAATTGGCCACCCGAACACTGCTATCCTTGATATGTCTGATGGCGACAAGAAGGTTCAAGTTTCCGGTTGTTCTATCGGTGGTGGGGCAATTGAAATTCGTGACTTTGTTCTAGATGGCTCTGAAATCAAGCCTTCTGGTCCACTTCCGATTGTCATTTACTTAGACAAAGAAAAGAAGCATGAAAACGGTATTCCAGTTACTACTGAAATGGAAAAGGTTGCTCCATTCAGTCGGAAGCAAGTTATCCGTGCCAAGGATGAAGACATCTACGTATACGATGTTAAGAACTACATGCGTGATGAAACCATTAAGGCACTTAAGGATAAGTTTGGATCTATTATCTGCTTGTAATCAGTGAGGGGAGAGTCAAGTTATGTACGATAGCATTAAAGAAATTGTTGAAGACTCAGAAAAGCAAAACAAGCCTATTTCAGAACTTATCATTGAACAAGAATGTAAGTCATCTGGTTTGTCCCGTGATGAAGTTTGGGCTAAGATGAAGAAGAACCTTGACACAATGCGGGCTGCCGTTGAAAAAGGTCAAAAAGGTAAGGGTGTCTTTTCTAAGACTGGTTTAACTGGTGGTGAAGCAGTTAAGATCAAGGAATACCGTAAGAACAATAAGACCCTTTGTGGTGACACCATGATGGAAGCTATTCAAGATGCCATCTCCACTAACGAAGTTAACGCTTCTATGGGTGTTGTTTGTGCCACTCCAACTGCCGGTTCTGCCGGGACCCTTCCAGGGATTGTCTTCATGCTTGAAAACCGTCTGGGCTTAAGTGAAGAACAAATGGTTCGCTTCCTGTTCACTGCTGGTGGACTGGGCATGGTTATGGCTAACCACGCCGGGATTGCTGGTGCTACTGGTGGGTGCCAAGCCGAAGTTGGTAGTGCCTCTGCCATGGGTGCAGCGGCTGCCGTTGAAGCTGCCGGTGGTACTGCTGAACAAAGTTCCCAAGCCTTAGCCATGGCGATCGCTAACCTGTTAGGGTTAGTTTGTGACCCCGTTGCCGGTTTGGTTGAAGTCCCTTGTGTAAAGCGGAACGCTATTGGTTCCGGGAACGCCTTAATTTCTGCTGACATGGCCTTAGCTGGTTGTATCAGTAAGATTCCTGCCGATGAATGTATCGAAGCCTTAGCCAAGGTTGGTCACGGCCTTCCAGAATCTCTCCGTGAAACTGGTCTTGGTGGCTTAGCAGGTACTCCTACTGGTAAGCGGATTCGTGCAAAGATTTTCGGTGACGCGGAATAATTAACGGTTTTTAACTAACGAACTTTTTAATGGCTGGAGTAATTTATATGAGAGACAGTAAAGAGATTAAAGATGATATTGTTAAGCAATTAGCAACAGTTGTTGATCCGGAACTAGGGGTTGATATTGTTAACCTCGGCTTGGTTTACACGATTGACCTTGATGATGAGGGAATATGCCTGATTGAGATGACCTTAACAACGATGGGGTGTCCCTTAACAAATGTCTTAGCTGATATGGTTACTAAAGCAGTTAAAAAGGTGCCGGAAGTTAAAAACGTTGATGTCGAGTTTGTTTTTGAGCCTGCCTGGTCGATTGACCGGATGAGCAGATTTGCAAAATTAACTCTCGGTGTCCATTAAAAAATAAGGATACACCCTTTGCGAGAGCAGGTGGCAATTTTACCCCTGCTCTTTTTATATGCTTACTTAAGCATTCGTTATTTTATGGAAAAAGGGGTCATTTATCCCCCAATTAAGGGTATAATCTTTAAATGTAAGCTTTTAATAAAAGCAGTAAATATTTTAATCATTTAAGAGCAAATTCAGCTATGATAGAACTAGTAATGAAACAAGGAGTTAGTGTTTATGATTGATGAAAAACACGAGAATAAGGCAGTCGATATTAGCAGCCTAATCGAACGCCAAATCGCTGTTAAGATTAAGTACCTTCAGGAACTTAATGAAGCAGTTGACGCTCATCATGATCGAGAAGTATACCAGCTTCTTGATAACCAGCGGTACGCAAAAGAAATTGAGCATCGTGAACAGCAACCGAACAACCAGGGAGTGATGTCTCTGGTCGATGACTTGGCTGACCAATTGAGTAATTACTTAAGCGTTAAATTGATTAAGTACCTGGGGAAGACCTACCCCTTCTTCTACTACGAAGAGTACCAGACTGGTCACTATCGTATCTACTTTGGTAACTGGTGGGATCGTCGTCAGTTCGGTGAACTTGACGTTCTTAATGTTCGCTTCTCATTCGATCAAACTGAATATGCTAAGTTACAAAAATCATTTGAACTGGCTAAGGACAACAAGCGCTACAACAGCGACCGGATTGAAAAAATCTCGAGTGAAAATGACCGCTTGCAAGGGCTGATTGATCACCAACGGGAGCGGGAAGAAGAACGGCAGAGTGTCGAGTCCCAGTTGGAGGAAACTAATGCGCGCTCGGGCCTTTTTGAGTCAAGCAAAAATAAGGAGACCCGGCAAGAACTAGTTGACCGGTTACAGAAGCTCGAAGATGAGGAACAAGAAGCACGGACGGCGAACAAAACGATTCATGAAAACGAGCAAGTTGTTCTCTCCCTCTCCAAGGAAAATACGATTTTGAGTTATGAGCAGAAGAGTATTATTGATACCTTTGGCAGCTTTGAGGACTTTGAATTAGCCAATCGCAACCTATATGCTGACTACCTTGCCAGTCTTGAAGGCGGCAACAGTGAAGAAGGGAAGGTGAGCGAAGATGAACAATAGTAAAACAATCAGTAGCTCGCCGCGTGAACGGTTAACCGCGCTTTCCGATTCCTTTAAAGACGTTCTGAAGATGGGGCAAAAGTATGTCGACTTGGTTGACAAACTTGCCCAGACGGACGACCCTTCAGAAATGCTTTCCGCCACGAGTCAGCTGGTAAAGTTAGACTTGCAAAATGCCTTTGTTGATTTCCCCCAACACTATCAAGCAGCTGATTACTACCTGATTTTCATGGGACGCTTGTTAGAGAAACATGGTATTGATGCGGTGCAAGTAAGTGAGAATGTACGTCACGAGTTTATTGCCCGGATTGAGCCGATTGCCGATAATGATTCCTTTAAATTTACGGTCAACGGGGATGAAGCAGCGTTCACTGAGCAGGGCGAACAGGAACCGCTCTTTTACCTTGATCTGCAGAATCGTCTGATGCAATTTGATAACCGGGCCTTAGTTAATTACTTTATCGTTCGGGCACTAACTAGTCATTCTGACTTAGACCTGCGCAATGCGGTCAAACCCTTGATTGCTTTTGCAAATGAATTGCAGACTGACCTGGACTTCACGATTAACTTAGGGATCTTGAATGCCGAGAATGGCAAACGCTTCAACCTTGTTCAACCCGACTTGGACCTGACAGTGATCGACCAGTTATTTGTTGCAACTGCTGAAAATGATTATATGCTGATGAACCTGCCGAAAAATAATGGGGCCCAATTAGTCCTTGACCAGGGAATCAAGTTAGATATTGCCTTTGATCCCGATGACTATAGTCAACAGTGGTTCTTTGCCGTTGATGACCCAACAGCTCAGGTATCATTCTTTGATACACTTCTGCACTACCACTTAATTCGGAAGTGGTACCTGGATAACCGTTCCGCCCTCGCGGTGCGTTCCGATAAACTGGTCCTTGCACCGGATGAAGAAGAGTCAGATGAATATACCGAACCAACCGAGGTGTTTACCCCTCAAGCGGACACTTCTGAGGAAGATGGTGAACAACATGACGAGTAAGCAGTTGGATATCACTAAGATGCTCCACCAGGTGATTGACCTTGAGTTAACAGCCGACGATGCTCTTGAGTTGATGATTGGCCCGGAAGCCCGGTTGCAAACGGTCTATGTTCAACTTGATTTGAAGCTGAGTGCCTTTGCTAAAGCAGCGGGATGGGCCGATGTCCTTCATCCGCACCGGAGCATTGACCATGAGCAGTTAACAAAGCTGTATACACAAGGTTTAGCACTATTCTTATTAGCGAGTGCTAAGCGTCAGTGGACACATTTGGTTGTTCTCTCGGATGAACAGTGGCAACGAATCACGACTGCCGATAAGAAAGATAAGTTAGCAGACCTGAATAGGGAGTACCTGGCGGTTAAAAACTTTTTGAATGGTGCCTACTTTAACCGCCGTCATGAAGACTTCCGCCATGCTTGGCACCTCTGGTTAAAGATGGGAATTGTCGACTTCGGCATTAGTCCGGAGGAGATTACGACATCCTACCAGACGATGGTCGACAGATTCAATGCGCAATTTAATTAAACAAAAAAGGATTCACCGCCCTAATATTCGGGGACGATGAATCCTTTTGCGTTTGGAAAAGCCGTAATTAAACAACTTTCCCAAATCTTTTGTTGAAAGATTAAGCTTTGCGCCTTGCGCTGTGCTTGCCAGTTGACTGGTGGGCCTGGTTACCAAAAAACATTTGACCGACTAGGGAGCCAGCTAAAATCAAAACAATGATAAAGAATGATAACATAATAGATCACCTCAAAGCTAATCTCTAATTAAAGTTTAATATGCGGCGAACTAATTTTCACGATTTTTGCGTGATATTGATAAATTCTTTAGATTTTGTTAAACAATTTAGTTGCGGTCAGTTAACTTCTGGAAGTGTTCCCACCATTACGAATAATTAAATAGTTATTGTCCTTTTTGCCGTCCTTAATAAGTAGGGGCAACCCACTAATAATGTAAGGAGGGCTTTTTATGGCACAAACCGACTTAGAAAAACGTTGGGAACAGGCCGGATTAACTGACGACTTCATCTTTAGTAAGGTTTTCTTGGACCCAGTGATTGCCAGGGAGATGATCCACCGGGTGTTGCCGGAACTACCGTTGGGCAAGGTGACAATCCTTAATAGCCAGCAGGAACTGACGAGTACGTACGATGCAAAGGGAGTGCGGTTCGACATTTATGCCGAGGACGAGGACGGGAACCACTATGACGTCGAGATGCAGGTTGTTAACCATCAAAACCTACCGCAACGAACGCGCTTTTACCAGTCCAGCCTGGCAAACGATGCCTTTGAACGGGGACAAAACTACAGTCAGGCCGATAACGCCTACGTTATTTTCTTCTGTTGTTTTGATCCCTTTGGCCTGGGAGAACAACGCTACGAGATCAAGCGGCGGGTCAGTAAGTACCCAGACTACCCGTACCATGATGGCGAGACGACCCTCTTCTTTGACATTACGAATCTCCGCCAGACGGTTGGTCCGAAGCTCCAAAACTTCCTGGACCTCCTTGCTGGCCGCAAAGTTGATGGAACAGATGACTTTATCGTACAATTAAGGCAAAGAATTGCCCACGTAAAACAGGACCGGAAATGGAGGAAGGAATATATGCAACGCACCTTATACGAAATGGATATTGAAAACGATCGCCGCCGTGCTGTCCTTGAAGGTCGAAAAGAGGGTCGCCAGGAAGGCCATCAAAAGGGGCTTCAAGAAGGCCGTCAAGAAGGTCGCGAAAAGGGGCTGCAAGAGGGCCGTCAAGAAGGACGTAGTGAGGGTGTAGATGAAGAACGGCTGGCACTTGTTCGGGACCTAATTAATAGTGGCCAGGACGAACAACAGGTTGAGAATTTCTTAGTTAATATTCGCAAGATAACGCCAGCAAAGGCTAAAGCATACTACCAAAAGGTCTCCGCTAGCCTTAAATAAAAACGTAAGTATATATAATGGTAGAAAAAATCGGTGCAAACAATTATGTTATGCACCGATTTTAAATTATAAATTGTAAGTGGGGTACGTTTGGGGGACCAAACCACTCAAAACGTTGATATATCAACACATAAAATGGAGCGAGAGGGACTTGAACCCTCAACCCTCGGTTTAGAAGACCGATGCTCTATCCAGTTGCGCTACCGCTCCAGACAAAATTCAGTATATAATTTTCGCGGTTTCCTTGTCAACTTATATAAAGTTAGTATAATTTTTATTGTTATAATAAACCTTGTTAAATGCTTGACAAAGCGCTTTCATACAAACTATACTTTAAATAAGTAGAAGTATGGGAAGGAGAAGAACTTAAGCTGATGTTGAAAGGATGATGATTTATGGCCGTTAATAAGACGGATCCGCGCGTTATTAAGACTCGCAACAGTCTGCGCAAGGCTCTCGTTTATCTGATGCGACGCGAAAAGATTGAAGACATTAGCGTCCAAAAGATTACCGAAACTGCCAGCATCACCCGCGGAACTTTCTATCTCCATTACAAGGACAAGCATGACTTTATCCAGTCAGCAATCCGGGAAATCCTTGATGATTTCTTTGATGAGGTAATGGTAGATAGTGATAAATTTAGTTTGTCAACGAAGCGAACGGTGCAGGTATTTTCCGTAAGTAAGGCTTTTCACTACATCGAAAGCAACGCCGATGTTTTTGATGTTCTTTTAAATAATGAAAAGACAGATTTCTTTTACGAGCAAATGTATGATCGCTTGGCGAACTGTATGAAGAATTACTACAATGGTGTTAATGATGATCAAAAACAGCTGACAGTTCCTCTTGAGTTGCAAATTTCCTTCATTGATTCGGCCCTTCTTGGACTAATCCGTCACTGGTTAAAGGACGGGATGATTTATACCGCTCGCTACATGACGAGGAGTGTGGAGAAGATGCTCGATTAATTTAGTGGAAAACATATGACCATTGCGGATTCCTTTATCGGCGAAAAGAACTCTGCTCTGGAAAATATTTAACCACTAGGTGGACGAATGATGCTCACCAACGGATTAACCCTGGTGTTCGCTTTAAGCGAATGCCGGGGCTAATTTTTTGCCTTTTATATTGACGAGCAGGGTTAAATTTGCTATGATACTAACGTTGTATTTGTGAACCAACAACTACAACCGCACGCTATCAAGTTCAAAGCACTGCTGCTTGATTCGGCGAGTCTTAGATATTAAGGAGGTGCACAAAATGTACGCAATTATCGTTACTGGCGGCAAGCAATACAAGGTTGAAGAAGGCAAGGCTATCTTCGTTGAAAAGCTTGACGCAAAGCAAGGTGACAAGGTTACCTTTGACAAGGTTGTCTTAGTCGGTGGCGACGATACCAAGATTGGGACACCATTTGTTGATGGTGCCGCTGTTGAAGGTACTGTTGAAAAGCAAGGTAAGGAAAAGAAGGTTGTTACCTTCAAGTACAAGCCTAAGAAGCACACCCACACTAAGCAAGGTCACCGTCAACCATACACTAAGGTTACGATCGATAAGATCAACGCTTAATGCGGGGGTGAAACAATGATTCGGGCACACTTTACGTTAGATTCGAATCGGCGAATCACCACATTTACGATTACCGGCCACGCTGATGCAGGCCCATACGGACAAGACATTGTCTGTGCAGCAGTATCAGCACTGGCGATTTCAACCGTGAATGGCCTCGAAAAACTTGTGAAGGTCGCACCACAGGTTGAAAGTGATAATCAAAACGGGGGTCTTCTGAAGGCCTCACAATTGGGGGCTGACCATGATAGCCAGCTTCTCCTGAATACCCTCCTGAATGGCTTATTAGACATCCAAGAGAGTTATCCAGATAACATTGAAGTTAAAATGTTAAACTAAAGTTCATTGCTGGAGGTGAACAACTATGATTATGAATTTGCAATTCTTCTCCCACCACAAAGGGGGCGGTTCCACTGCCAACGGTCGGAACTCAGCTGGTCGTCGTCTTGGTACCAAGGCTGCTGATGGTTCCATGGTGACTGCTGGTGCAATTATCTACCGTCAACGTGGTACCCACATCAACCCAGGTGAAAACGTGGGCCGTGGTGGTGATGATACCCTGTACGCTAAGGTAGCCGGTGTTGTTAAGTTTGAACGCATGGGTCGTAGCAAGCGGAAGGTATCTGTTTACCCAGTTGCTGAATAATTAAATTAAAAAAAGGATCGCCGCAGCAATGCGGACGGTCCTTTTTTCTATAGGAGGGAATACATAATGGGCAGTCGAATCAACCGTATTCAGCAGCGCCTAGCGAAGCTGTATATCGATGCCTTCCTGGTAACCAACCAACAAAATATTTACTACTTAACTGGCTTCAACCTCCTGCAGGGTGACGGCTTCCTACTAATCACCCCCGACCGGGCAATCATCGTGTCGGATGAGCGTTACCACCTCGCCCTGGAGGAATTTGCCAATGAGGAAGTTGTGGCGACCATCAGTCAGGACTACTACACCGACCTTAACCGTATCTGTCAGGCTCTCCAGGTCGAGGTGCTGGGCTATGAAGATACAGTCTCTTACCAGCTTTATGACCTGCTGGACGAGACGATGACTGCTGACCTGGTGCCGTTTTCTAACCTGGTCGAAAAGATGCGGCAGGTAAAGGACAGCCAAGAGCTCGCCCTCCTGAAGAAGGCGGCGGATCTGCATACGGCCGGTTACCACTACCTCCTGTCCCAGGTTCATCCGGGTGTCAGCGAACGCCACCTTGCTAACCTGCTGGACTTCTGGATGAAGGAACATGGGGCCAGCGGCCAGTCATTTCCGACCATCGTGGCCAGTGGGGCCAACGCCGCCAAGCCGCACGCCACCGCTAGCAACAAGCTGATTGAAGACGGTGAAGCGGTGACCCTCGACTTCGGCTACTTTGTCGGCGGCTACACTGCTGACATGACGCGGACGTTTGCGGTGGGTTCAGTTGATCCGGAACTTAAAGACATCTACCAGATCGTTAACACGGCCCGCCAAAACGTTATTGACCACGTTAAGGTCGGCATGCGGGGGGACGAACTCGACCGTTTTGGACGCCAACTGATTGCCGAAGCGGGCTACGATGATGAATTTAATCACGGAATGGGGCACGGAATCGGCCTGAGTGTCCACGAACGGCCCGCTAGTTATGGCCCAGGAACCCACCAGGTAAAGTTTGCCAACAACGAGGTAATCACGGTCGAACCGGGAATCTACGTTCCGGAAATCGGTGGGGTCCGAATTGAAGACGACGTCATTGTTACCCACGGTGGACCGGTCGTCCTAACCACGGCGCCGACAGAACTAATCATTGTGGGGACTAGTAATGGATGCTAATCTTACGGACCTGTATCAACAAATCAGTGCGCGTGGCCAAGCGGCAGTTGAAAACAACGCCTTGAAACTTGACCAGTACCTGGGGACCAACCATGTTGACGACCGGTGGGGACTGACCCTCTTAGGGCACCTCCCGGCCCACGTCAACCGCAACATTTCGTTTGTCCTCCAGCAGGTCAAGGCCCTTGAACCGGACCAGTACTACTACCCGGCGGCTGATCGTCACGTGACAATCATGGATATCGTGGGCGCACAGCCGGGGCAGTCTTTTAGCCGTGAGCAATTTAGTGCCTACCAGCAGCTTTTGCAGGCGGTGCTCGCGGATTGCGCCCCGGCTCACTGGCGGTTCAGTGGCCTGATGGTCAGTCCCGGGGCCTTAATGGTGAAGGGAGATTATTCACCGGCGCTTGCCCAGCTACGGTTCAAGTTACGCCAAGCAATTCCGGCGGCGGGCCTCCCCTTAGCGGAGCGGTACCCAACCATTTCTGGTCACGTGACGATTGCCCGTTTTACCCACCGGCTCAACCATCCCCACGCGTTTTTGCGGCTGGTCCAGGAAGACCAGGCGCTTGCTTTTGGCAACTTCACCATGTCCACCATGGACCTGGTCGTCCACGACTGGTATAACCACCGGATAAAAATGTCGCGGCAGATTCCGCTGATGGGGTGATGGACCGTTGATTTTTGCCGCTATTTAGTGCAAAATAGATAGAGTATATTATTGTGGCAAATTACCAGCAATGTCGAGCTAGTGGGTACCAATTCACGACCTTGACATTCAATAGATGAAAGCGGGAAGCCTTTCCCAGCCTTAATGGAGGGTTAACAATGCCAGAAGATTCAAAAATTATTCTAAATAAGGATGACCAAAAGTTGGGAACAATCCAGATTGCTCCCCGGGTTTTGGAAATTATTGCCGGCTACGCAGCAAGCGAAGTTAAGGGTGTCTCCAAGATGTACGGTTCGTTTGCCAACAGTGTTGGTGAACTGCTCGGTCGCTCCGACCACCGGCGCGGTGTCAAGCTGGTCAATGATGCGGACGACTTGATCATCGATGTTGATGTCTACGTTGAGTACGGTGTGTCTGTTCCTAAGGTTGCTGGCCAGATTCAAGAACGGATTAAGCAACAAATTACCCTGATGACCAACCTGGTTGTCACGGAAGTTAACGTTCACGTAAAGGGGATCATTGCCCCACAAGAGGACCAGCAGGTTGACCCAGACAACCTGTTTGGCGAAGATAAAGATGACGGGGGTAGTGAAGAAGAATGAGTTTAACGCGGCACGCAGTTCGTGAGGAAGCCTTTCAAGTTTTATTTGCCTTACAAACCAACCCGGACGCGGAATTGACAACTGTTTACCAGTCGATTCCCCACCACGATAAGCAGGAGATTCCGGCCTACCTAACAGAGTTGGTGAAGGGCGTTAGTGACCACCAAGCCGAATTGGACCAGCAGATCAGTTCCCTATTGGCCAGCGACTGGACTATCGATCGGTTAGCCAAGCCGGACCTGATTATCCTGCGCATCGCCCTGTACGAAATCCAGTATGTCGATGGGGTACCAACGGCGGTTGCCATTAACGAAGCGCTGGAACTTGCTAAGGCATTCAGTAATGATAAATCACGTAAGTTCATTAACGGGGCCTTAGGTAAATTTGAACAAGAACACCAAAACTAGTGTGAGTGCGGGGTTGTGACAGAGGATGCTTTGCCACAGCCCTCTTTTTGAGAGTGATTAATAAAGAGTAACAGGAGGAATTAGCCGATGGCAACGATTATTGATGGAAAGCAGTTGGCCAAAGAGCTTAACCAGCAGACCAAAAAGCGGGCCCAGGAGCTCATTGCAAAGGGGGTTAAACCGGGAATTGCGGTGGTCTTAGTTGGGGACGACCCAGCCAGTCAAATCTACACCCGGAACAAGCACCGCCTGGCCGAAAAGATGGGCCTGAAATCGGACCTCTATCGTTTCCCCACTGACGTCAAGCAGGCGACGGTCTTGGCAGCAATCAAGGAACTCAATAACGATGACGACATCGACGCCATCATTGTCCAGGAACCCTTACCGGACCACCTGGACGCGGTTGCCATCACCAACACCATCCGCCCCGATAAGGACGTTGATGGCCTCCATCCCCAGAACCTGGGAAAGCTCTTCGCCAACCAACCGGGCAACTACCCAGTAGCCTGCACGCCCCGGGGGATCATGACCGCTCTGCGCCACTACAATGTTGACCTCACGGGGGCCAACGTTGTGATTGTCGGGCGGAGCATTTTGGTGGGGAAACCGCTGCTGGCCCTGTTGAATAATGCCAACGCCACGGTCACGATGACGGGGCGCCATACCAAGGACCTCCACCAATTAACCCGCCAGGCTGACGTCTTGATTGTCGCCACCGGGATTGCCCACTTCATTGGCCAGGATGCCGTCAAGGACGGGGCCGTGGTCATTGACGTCGGAATGGACCGGCTTCCTTCCGGTAAGCTCACCGGCGACGTTGACTTTGACGCGGTCGAACCGGTTGCCGGTAAGATTACTCCGGTTCCCGGCGGTGTCGGCCCAATGACGATCGCCAATTTAATGGCCCAGACAGTTGATCTTGCGGAGTGGCGAAGAAATGGATAGAAGTAAATACCTCACGGTTAGCCAGCTAACCAAATACCTAAAACTTAAGTTTGACCGCGACCCATACCTGCAAAAAGTCTATTTGACCGGTGAACTATCAAACTTTCGCTTGCGCAGCGGTCACCAGTACTTCAGCCTAAAGGACGACAATGCCGTGATTGACGCGGTGATGTTCCGTTCCCAGTTTGCTAAGGTGAAGTTTACCCCCGAAGAGGGGATGAAACTCTGCGTAACCGGCCACGTCAGCCTCTACGAGCGCAGTGGCCGTTATCAGATCTACATCGACACGATGGAGCCGGACGGGGTTGGTTCCCTGTACTTGGCCTTTGAACAGTTAAAGAAGAAGCTGAGTGCGGAGGGTCTCTTTTCCCTGCCAAAGAAGCCGCTTCCCCTGTTTCCCAAACGGATTGCGGTGGTTACCAGCCTGAACGGGGCGGTCATCCGGGACATTAACACGACGGTTCGCCGCCGTTACCCGATTGCCCAGGTTGTCCTCTTTCCGACGGTTGTCCAGGGGGAAAAAGCGGCGGCTGATATCACCCGCCAGATTAACCGCGCCAACCAAATGGGCAATTTTGACACCCTGATCATCGGCCGGGGTGGGGGCTCAATCGAAGACCTCTGGCCCTTCAATGAGGAGAGTGTGGCCCGGGCAATTGCCGCCAGTAAGATCCCGGTAATTTCCTCGGTCGGGCACGAAACGGATACCACTATCGCCGACTTGGTCGCTGACCGGCGGGCGGCAACGCCAACGGCGGCGGCCGAATTGGCCACCCCCCAGCGGCTGGACGATACCTTGCTCCTCTTAAAGGACTTTCAACGCCGTCTCTTTAACACCATGCGGGCCCAGATTGACTTTGACAAGAAGCAGCTGGCCAAGGTTAACCAGAGTTATATCTTCCAGCAGCCGACCCGCCTGTACGAAAATTACGCCCAGAAGGTTGACCAACTGACCCAGGAACTCCAGCACCAGGAGGAGAGCCGCCTGCAAGCGGCCCACAACACACTTGACCAACTGAGCAACAAGCTCCTGGCCTACGCGCCAACCCGCCAGGTTAAGCAGGGCCAGGAAGTCGTGAAACAGCTCCGCGCCCGTCTGCGAAACGCCGCCCAGAGCTATGACCAACGGGTAAACCAGCAGCTAACGGGCTTGACTAAGCAGCTACACTCCCTTGACCCCCTGAAGATCATGGAACGCGGCTACACCTACGTTACTAAGGATGGCCGGGTCATCAACCAGGCCCAGCAATTAACGCCGGGCGACGAAATGCTGCTGCACTTTGCGGATGGCGATGTTACCGTAACAGTCACGAATATTAAGGAGAAGAACAATGGCAACAAGTAAAGAACCAACTTTTGAAGAACAGCTTACCAAGCTTCAGGGAATTGTTAACCAGTTAGAGCAGGGCAACGTCCCCCTTGAGGAAGCCATCCAGCAGTTTAAAGACGGCATCGCACTTTCCAAGGAGCTCCAAAAGAAGCTGACCAGTGCTGAGAAGACCCTGGGACACCTGATTGACGACAACGGGGAAGAAAAGGAATATGAAAAGGCTACGGACGACCCCAGCAACAATGGTGGGGGCAACCGGGGCTTCGGCAGTGAAGAATAGTTAGGGGGACTACTTAATGGTAGATTCATTAACGAGTTTAAAAAAACAAGTTAACGACTATTTAGCTGCTAACCTTCCCAAGGACATTGATCAAAAGACGCTGAGTCAGTCGATGAACTATTCCGTGATGGCCGGCGGTAAGCGCCTGCGGCCGACCCTGACTTTGGCAACTGTTGAGATGCTTGGTGGCCAGGTTACTCCCGCGGTAATGCGGGCCGCCACCGCCCTTGAGCTCCTGCACACCTACTCGCTGATTCACGATGACCTGCCGGCGATGGACAACGACGACCTCCGCCGGGGCAAGCCGACGAACCACTGCAAGTTTGGTGCCGGGATGGCGACCTTGGCGGGTGATGGTCTTTTGACCCTGGCCTTCCAGTGGGTTACTGAAAACGACCTGCCCGCAAGCACGCGCGCTCATCTGGCCCTATCACTGGCCAAAGCCGCGGGTCCGGCTGGAATGGTCGCCGGCCAGGCCCGGGACATTGAGGGCGAACATGAGCACCTCAACCTTGACCAGCTGCGCTACCTCCACCGGGAAAAGACGGGGGCCCTCCTCCATTACGCGGTGGTGGCCGGGGGAATCATTACCGACCAGGATGATGAAATTCTCCGCGCCCTCGCCGACTTTGGGGACCATTACGGCCTGGCCTTCCAAATCTACGATGATTTGATGGACGTCCTCGGGACTGTTGCCCAGATGGGGAAGGCGGTTGGCAAGGATGCTGGCGAGCATAAGAATACCTATCCGGGACTACTCGGCGTCGATGGGGCCAAGGACCAACTCCATTTAGCACTGGCCCACGCCCGTCAGGCCCAAAAGAACTTGGCCCAGCTAACGGGAAAATCGTTTGCGGGGTACGACCAGTTTCTTGCGTATTTTAAATTATAAGGACTATGACTATGGAAAAAGAACGTGTTGATGTTTTACTAGTTAAACAGGGCCTGTTCGATTCGCGTGAACAGGCCAAGCGGTCAGTGATGGCTGGTGAGATTTTAGGAAAGAACAACGAACGCCTTGACAAACCCGGCCAGAAGATTCCCGTGACGACGACCCTCCACATGAAGGGACACAAAATGCCGTACGTCAGCCGGGGCGGGTTAAAGTTGGCCAAGGCCCTCAAGGTTTTTGACATCAGTGTCCAGGACAAGGTGGTCTTAGACATCGGTTCCTCGACCGGGGGCTTTACCGACGTGATGCTCCAGAACGGGGCTAAGCTGAGCTATGCCCTAGACGTGGGCACGAACCAGCTGGTTTGGCAGCTGCGGGAGGACCCGCGGGTGGTGGTGATGGAGCAGACCAACTTCCGTTACAGTAAGCTGGCCGACTTTACCCACGGGCAGCCGGCCTTTGCCTCCATTGACGTCTCCTTCATCTCCCTCCACCTGATCCTCCCACCGTTGGCCGGAATCCTCCAGCCCGGTGGGGAAGTCGTTGCCCTGATCAAGCCTCAGTTTGAAGCGGGTAAGGAACACGTGGGCAAACACGGGATCATTCGCGATCACAAGGTTCACAAGGCAGTGCTAAAAAAGGTGCTGAACTTTGCCTGTGCTGACCACTTTGACGTCCTGGGACTGGACTTCTCACCAATCAAGGGTGGCCAGGGAAACATGGAATTCTTGGCCCACCTACGGCTGAGTGACCAGGAAGGCAAGATTGCACCGGGGGTCGACATCGACCAGGTAATCGCTAACGCTGACCAGGAGTTGAACCAGAAGGAAAAGTAGGGGGAATTTCAATGAAGAAAGCAGATCGGCAGAAGAAGATTCGTGAGATCATCACGGACAACAGCATTGAACGCCAGGAAGACCTCGTCAAGAGGCTCAACGACCTCGGCCTCCAGGTGACCCAGGCAACGATCTCCCGGGACATCAAGGAGATGCAGCTGGTGAAGATCCCCGCTGAGGGGGGCGGCTACCGTTATGGTCTGCCCGCCCGCCAGCATAATGATGATGCCGGCCAGTTGGGGACGACCCTGCATGACAGTCTCCTGGAATTAAAGCAGGACGACCGCTTCCTCGCCCTGGCGGTGCGGCCGGGAAACGGGCCGGTGGTTGCCACCCTCATCCGGCGTCTGAAGGACGAAGCCGTCTTCACCACCATTGGGGATGACAGTAACGTCCTGGTTGTTTGTACGTCGGCGGGTGCCGCAGAGCACCTGGAAGACCGCTTTAACGAGTTGGCACAGAGGGAGTAGCGTATGCTGCAGGAATTAACGATTGATAATTTAGCAATTATTAAGCACCTGAGTCTTGAATTCGCTGACCAGATGACAGTCCTGACCGGGGAGACTGGTGCCGGGAAGTCAATCATCATCGACGCCGTTGGTCTGCTGGCGGGCGGTCGGGGGTCCCAGGAATTTATCCGCCGGGGTGAGGAAAAGCTCCGCCTCCAGGGGCAGTTTGCCCTGACTAAGGACCCTGAATTAACGGCCCTCCTTGACTCGATGGGAATTGATCACCAGGATGGCACCCTAATCATCATGCGGGAAATCCACCGCAACGGGCGGAACACCATCCGGGTCAATGGCCAGCTGATCAACACAACGATGCTTCGCCAGATTGGGGCCTACCTGGTCGATATCCAGGGGCAAAACGAGCACCAGCTCTTGCTGCAACCGGAAAAGCACCTGGGGACGTTGGACCAGTTCGCCTATAAAAAGGTCCACCCCCTCCTTCAAAAGTACCAGGAACTCTACCATCGCTACACCAAGCTCAAGGCGGCCGTGGACAAGAAACAGGCCAACGAGCAGCAGTGGGCGCAGCGCTTGGACATGCTCCGTTATCAGGTGAACGAGATTGAGGAGGCCCAGCTCAAGGAAAACGAGGAGGAAGACCTCACCAGTGAGCGGGACCGGTTGGAACACTTCCAGCAGATCAATAACGCCCTTCAGCAGGTGGTGACCACCTTTAATGAGGGGGAAGCGCCCGTCCTGGACCAGGTGGCGACCGTGATGGAGGCCGTTAACGGAATTGCCGAGTTTGATGACGACTACGATTCGTTGAGTAAGGCCCTAAACGACGCTTACTATGCCCTCCAAGACGTTGCCAATTCGGCTGGTCAACAGCAGGACATGCTCGAATTTGACGATGGCCGCCTGGCCCAAATTGACCAGCGGCTCACGGTTATTGGTGACCTGGAGCATAAGTATGGGGACTCGGTTGCTAAGGTTTTGGCCTACTACCAGAAAATCAAGAAGGAACTTGATACGATGGAGGAGGCGGCCGATTCCAACAGCGACCTTGAGGAACGGTTAAAGAAAGCGGCGGCGGACCTCCAAGAAATTGGTAGTCAGCTCAGTCAGGTGCGTCAACAAGCGGCCCACGAGCTCTCCAAACGGGTTCACCAGCAACTGAAGGAGCTGTACATGGCCAAGGCGGAGTTTACGGTCCACTTTGCCAACCAGGCTGGGGTCACCTTCACGCCGACCGGGATTGACGATGTTGAATTTTACATCCGGACCAACCCCGGCGAGTCAATGGGACCGTTGGCCAAGATTGCTTCTGGTGGGGAACTGTCCCGGGTCATGCTGGCCCTCAAGACCATCTTTGCCCAGAACGAGGGCGTGACAAGCATCATCTTTGATGAGGTCGATACCGGGGTCAGCGGCCGGGTAGCCCAGGCGATTGCCGATAAGATCCGCCTGATTGCGGCTAACTCCCAGGTCCTCTGCATCACCCACCTCCCGCAGGTGGCAGCGGTGGCCCAGCACCACTTCCTGATTAAGAAGTCTGTCCACAACGAACGGACGACCACGAAGGTGACGGCCTTGAACACCGATCAGCGGGTCAACGAACTGGCCCGGATGCTGTCTGGTGAGAAGGTCACCAAGCTGACGAAGGAGCACGCATCCGAGCTCCTCCGCATGGCCCACGAGGACGGAAAATAAGTGAAGATAATAAAAAGAACTTCAAGCGTTCAAATGAACACCTGAAGTTCTTTTTATTCGCCCTGAAACTTATTCTGGTCGAGCAATGTAGTTAATGTGGGCGAAGTCAACGACGTAGCCCACCCCGTGGTCCTTAATGAGGTACTTTTCCCTTGCCAACTGGCGAACCGTCCCGTTGACGTTGACGACGTGGCCGGCCGCGTTGATTGGTGTCAGCTGGAAGAAGGCGGTCAGTCCCTGGTCAATTACCCGCTTCAGGAACATCCGCCGCTGAAAGGCCGGCTGGCGGTTCAAGAGGGTAACATCATGGTGGTGGCTAACCAGCGGCTCGTCATCAAAGAGCTGGGCGACTACCTTGTTTACTAGATGTGGTGTGCGTTTAAAAAATGAGTATGAATTTAATTGCTGCATGATATCCCCTCCGAACATTCGTTTGCAATAATAAGTATACGAACGTTTGTTCAAAAATGCAAGCCCTAATTTAAGTGAATTTCCTTCTCCCGGTCAGTGGTTGATTTTACCGCCAGTTTAGTGCATTATAGTATTAATACGTTAAATTTTTGATAGGAGTAACAAAATGGCAAATCGAGGAATGTTGATTGTCCTTTCTGGTCCTTCCGGTGTTGGTAAGGGAACGGTGCGGAAAGCAATTTTTGATTCAAATGATAATGATTTTCAATACTCGGTCTCAATGACGACCCGGAAGCCACGGCCCGGCGAAGTCAACGGGGTCGACTACTACTTTGTCTCCAAAGAGGAGTTCGAACACCACATCCAAACCGGTGGGATGCTTGAATACGCGAAGTATGTTGACAACTATTATGGTACCCCATTAAAATATGTTAATGAGACGTTGGATTCGGGGAAGGATGTCTTCCTTGAAATCGAAGTTAACGGTGCGATGCAGGTTCGGTCAAAGGTTCCTGACGGGGTCTTCATCTTCTTGACGCCGCCGGACTTAGACGAACTGAAGCAACGGTTGATCCACCGGGGAACCGACAGCATGGACGTCATTAACAAGCGGATTCACAAGGCCTTTGGTGAAATCCAAATGATGCAAAACTATGACTACGCCGTGGTTAATGACGAAGTGCCGCGTGCCGTTGAAAAAATTAAGGATATCATCCGGACGGAACGTCTGCGGGTTCCTCGGGTAATGCCGCGTTATCTTGAAATGTTAGGAGATTCAGAAAAATGATTCTTTACCCATCTGTTGACGAACTGCTGAAGCGGATTGATTCCCGTTATTCCCTCGTGATGCTGGCTAGCAAGCGGGCCCACGAATTAGATAATGGGGCTGCACCGCTGCTGGAACACTACGAATCTAGCAAGTCAGTTGGTAAGGCCCTGGAGGAGATCTTAGCTGATAAGGTAACGATTGACCCTAACCATACCGAAGACTTACAAGACTAGGATAAGCAACGACCAGGGATGGCCGAAGCAGTAAAAGGAGCTGGAAGACCTGTTCTTCAGCCCCTTTTTTGTTAGTGAAATGCTATAATCATAACGGATTATGACTTTTAATGGGGTGAAGAAATGGCAAGGATAACAGTGTACTTAACGGGGAGCGTAGCCGCCTATAAGGGAATTGAGGTTGTCCGGGGCCTGCAGAAAGCCGGGCACGAAGTCAAGACGGTGATGACCCTGGCCGCCTGCAAGCTGGTTAACCCTACGACTTTAGCAGCATTGACCAAGCAGCCGGTGCTCACCTCCCTGTGGAAAAACGACAATACACCAATCCCCCACATTGAATTGGCGGACTGGACGCAAATGGTGGTGGTTGTGCCGGCGTCTGCGGACATCATTGCCAAGATGGCGACGGGGATTGCCGACGATGCCGCCTCGACGACCCTGCTGGCCACTGCGGCGCCCAAGGTGGTGGTCCCGGCCATGAACTCCCACATGCTTGCCGCCCCGGCAACCCAACGGAACCTGAAGCAGTTGCGCTGTGATGGCGTCCACATCATTAGTCCGGTGGATGGGCTTTTGGCGGAAGGCTACTCTGGTAAGGGTCGCCTGCCGGAACCAGCCGCCATTGTGGAACAGGTCCAGTCACTGTTGGCCCCCGTCCCGCAAGAACTCGCCGGAAAGCGGGTCCTGATCACCGCGGGGGGTACCCGGGAAAATATTGATCCCGTTCGCTTCATCGGTAACCGGTCCTCCGGCAAAATGGGGGTGGCCCTGGCTACGGCGGCAGCGGCCGCGGGCGCCCAGGTAACCCTGATTGTCGGCCAGGTCAGCGTTGAACTGCCCGATTCGCCACGGATTAAGGTCGTCCCCGTGGAAAGCACGGAAGACCTGCTGGCGGCTGTTCAGGGGCACTTCCCCAAAGCGAATGCCCTGATCATGGCAGCGGCCGTGGCGGACTACCGGCCGGTCAAAGCCGCCGCGGAAAAGGTCAAGAAGACGGCGGGGCACGACGAATGGGCCATTAAGCTGGTTGAGACCCCCGATGTCCTGCGCACTGTCGCCAAGGCCAAGCGGCCGGACCAGGTCGTGGTCGGCTTTGCGGCCGAGACCCAGCACCTCTTAGCCAATGCCCAACGGAAGTTAGCCAGCAAGGGGGCCGACATCATCGTGGCCAACCAGGTAGGGGGACTCAACAGTGCCTTCGCCAGTGAAGATGACCAGGTGACGATCCTGACCCCGGATGCGGCTCCGGACAAGTGGCCGCGGATGAGCAAGGATGCGGTTGCCCAAAGAATAATGAAACTTTTAGGACAAAAGTTGAAATTAGGTGATTAGATGGTTGAATTGGCACAGGTTGTGGTTGATGTTCCAACAATGCAGACCAACCAGCCATATACATATCAAGTGCCGGTTATTTTAGAGAAAAAACTCCAGGTTGGCATGCGGGTCGTGGTTCCCTTCGGCAATGGCCACCGCCAGGTCCAGGGCTTCGTGGTCGGTTTCACGGACTCGACCGATTACGCGGGTAAGCTCAAGCCCATCCAGGCCGTGATGGACCTCCAGCCGGTCGTCAACCAAGAACTGCTGGCCCTCAGTAAGTGGTTGGCGGATACGACCTACTCCTTTTGGATTGCCTGCCTGTACACGATGCTCCCCAACCTCCTGAAGGGGAAGAGCAAGCGGATTGTCCGCGTCATTGACGACCTCGATGAGCAGACCTACTTTGATCTCTTTAAGGGCAAGGATGAACGCGACTACGCTGACTTTGCCAATGACCCGGACGCCATCAGCCACCTTCTCAAACTAAAGCGGGCGGGCAAGGTCCGGATTGACTACGAGGTTACCGACCGGGCGCGAGCCAAGACGGTGATGGGGCTGACCCCCTTACTCAGTTTTGAGGAATTAGAGGATGCTCGGACGTCCCTCCATGCCAACGCCCATGCCCAAAACCGCCTTCTATCTTACCTGCAGAGTATCATCGGCAAGACGGTTGTCCAGAAGGATGCCGAATGGCGGGCTCAGCTGTCCGCCGCCACCTTCAACCAGGGGGCGAAGAAGGGCTGGCTCAAAAAGGTCCCGGTCGAAGTATACCGGCGGCCAGGGTCCCAGGTGGCCCTTCCTGATGACCACCACCTTGAAAAACCGCTGAAATTAAACCCTGACCAGCAGGAAGCCGTTGATCAGATCAGTGCCGCCGTTAAGGACCAGGCGGCCACCACCTTCCTTTTGCAGGGGGTAACCGGCAGTGGGAAGACCGAGGTTTACTTGCAGAGTATTTCCCAGGCCCTGGCCCAGGGACGGACAGCCCTGATGCTGGTACCCGAAATTTCCTTGACCCCCCAGATCGTCAACCGGGTGCGCCGGCGGTTCGGCAGCCAGGTGGCGGTTCTCCACAGCAGCCTCTCCAATGGTGAGCGCTACGACGAGTGGCGGCGGATCGAACGGGGGGAAGCGAAGGTGGTCGTGGGCGCCCGCTCCGCCATCTTTGCCCCCCTGACCAACCTCGGCCTGATCATCCTGGACGAGGAGCACGAGTCCAGCTATAAGCAGGATGAGTCCCCGCGTTACCACGCCCGGGAGGTGGCCAAGTGGCGGGGTAAGTATAACAACGCACCGGTAGTCCTCGGTTCCGCGACCCCCAGCCTGGAGAGCCGGGCACGGGCACTGAAGGGGGTCTACCGCTTTCTTCGGTTACCGCACCGGGTCAACAAGCAGCCCCTCCCCCCAATCCAGGTCGTTGACATGCGGCCCGAGATCAAGAAGCGGGGGGAGAGCAACTTCTCGGCCCCCCTCCTGTACGAATTGAACCAGCGCCTGGCCCGGGGAGAGCAGAGTATTCTGATGCTCAACCGGCGAGGCTTTTCCTCGTTCATGATGTGCCGGGACTGTGGGGAGGTTCTGAAGTGCCCCAATTGTGACATCTCGTTGACCCTCCACATGGATACCCGGACGATGAAGTGCCACTACTGCGGCCACGAGGAGCCGATTCCCCAGATCTGTCCCCACTGCTATAGCCGCCACATTCGCTACTACGGCACCGGGACGGAGAAGGTCGAGACCGAGCTCCGCCAGTTGATACCGACGGCCCGGATCATCCGGATGGACGTTGATACAACCCGGCGCAAGGGGATGCACGAGAAGCTCCTCCGCAAATTTGGCAACCACGAGGCGGACATCCTTTTGGGAACCCAGATGATTGCCAAGGGGCTCGACTTCCCAAACGTAACTTTGGTGGGGGTCTTAAATGCCGATACTGGCCTCGGTCTTCCCGATTTTCGGGCCAGTGAGCGGACCTTTGACCTTCTCAGCCAGGTGAGTGGTCGTGCCGGCCGGGCCAACAAGCAGGGGCAAGTAATCATCCAGACCTTTAACCCCGGCCACTACGCAATTAAGGACGCCCAGGCCCACGACTACGACCGCTTCTTCTACCAGGAGATGAGCCTGCGCCACCAAGCCAGCTACCCGCCTTACTACTACACGGTGCGGCTGATGGCCAGCCACCCCGAGGAGCGGGCCGCGGCCCAGGCGATGGCCAAGATTCATGACCAGTTGCAAAAGGCGCTGGCCCCGTCAACAATTATTTTGGGGCCAACTCCGCGGGCAATTGCTCGGATGAAGCGGCGTTACTACTACCAAATCGTAATTAAATATAAGAAGGACCCGGCCTTACACCGGGCACTATTTGAAATTTTACAAAACACCCAGAGCAAGGGCTTTAAGGATGTCCAGGTCAGCATTGACCCGGACCCACAGTACTTTATGTGATGAAAGGAAGATAAATAATGGCAACTTCAATCGTGTTTATGGGGACGCCCGAATTTGCGGTCCCGATTCTCCAAAGTTTAATTGATGCGCCGGAATACAACGTGCAAGCGGTCCTGACGCAGCCGGACCACCGGGTAGGGCGCAAACACGTTCTGACCCCATCCCCCGTCAAGAAGGTGGCCGTGGAAAACAAGATCAAGGTTCTCCAACCCGCCAAGCTCAACAAGAGTCCCGAGATGGACGAGATCATCGCCATGCACCCGGACTTCATGATCACGGCTGCCTATGGTCAGTTCCTGCCGACCAAGATGCTGGACGCGGCCAAGATCGCGGCCATCAACGTCCACGGCTCCCTCTTACCGAAGTACCGTGGTGGGGCCCCCGTTCAGTACTCCATCATCAACGGGGATAAAGAGACCGGGATCTCAATCATGTACATGGTCAAGAAGATGGATGCGGGAGACGTCATTGCCCAACGCGCCATCCCGATTGAAAAGGACGACGATAACGGGACGATGTTCAAGAAGCTCAGCATCCTCGGTCGGGACCTCCTACTCGAAACCCTACCGAAGCTAATCCAGGGCGACGCAGAAGCAACCCCGCAGGACGAATCAAAAGTTGTCTTCTCGCCAAACATCACGACGGCCCAGGAACGGATTGACTACCGGATGACTGCCCAGCAGATCGACGATAAGGTCCGCGGACTGCGGCCGGCACCTCTGGGGAACATGGTCATTGACGGCCTGCGGACCAAGATCTATGACGTGACCCCCCTGGACGAAAAGACGGAACTGGCCCCTGGTAAGGTCGTTCGCCTGACCAAGCACCAGCTGGTTTTGGCAGCCGGGCAGGGGACCACCTACCAGGTCAACCGCCTGAAGCCGGCCGGTAAGCAGGCGATGGACATCACCGCCTACCTGAACGGCCACCAGGACCTGCACGAAGGAGGGCAAGCAGTCACCGATGACTAAGGAAAAAGCAACGGCCCGGACGGTCGCCCTGACGGCCATTGACCGGGTCCGGCAAAACGGCGCCTACTCAAACCTCCAGCTAAACCAGCTCCTTAATCAGGCCCAGCTAAATGACCAGGACCGGCGGCTGGCCACCAACATCGTCTACGGGGTCCTGCAGCACCAACTAACCCTGGAATACTGGTTAACCCCCTTCATCAAGGGTAAGAAGGTCGACCCCTGGGTGGAAAGCCTCCTGTTGACGGCCCTCTACCAGTACCACTACCTGGAGCGGGTTCCCAACTGGGCGGTGACCGACGAGACGATTGAGATTGCTAAGCACCGGGGGAACCCTGGCATCCGCCGCTTCGTCACCGGGGTCCTGCACGCCATCCTCAAAAAGGGGGTTGCCGACCTCAACCAGATCAAGGACCCCATCAAGCGCCTGGCCATCTCCGCTAGTGTGCCCGAATGGATCGTCAAAGAGCTAGCTGACCAGTACGGCCAGGCAACGGCGGCCAAGGTCCTGACGGCCATCAACGAACCGGCCCGCCTGGTCATCCGTGTCAACACTGCTGTAACCAACCTGGCTGCAGTAGAAGCGCAGCTAGATAAGGAGGGGGTAACCTACCAGGAGAGCCAAGTCGCCCCCAACGCCCTGGTGATTAGCCGGGGGGACGTCCTTGACTCCACCCTCTTCAGTGACGGGGCGGTGACCGTCCAGGACGAGAGCGCCATGTTGCCGGTCGACAGCATGAATGTCCAGCCCGGTGACCGGGTCCTGGATGCCTGCGCCGCACCGGGTGGTAAGACGGTCCAGATCGCCGAACACCTGGACCCAGCAGCGGGCGGTCAAGTCGACGCCCTGGATATCCACCAGCACAAGACTCGTTTGATTGAGAAAAACGCCCGCCGCCTGCATGTCGCCGACCGGGTCCGGGCCCATACTCTGGACGCCCGGAAGGTTGACGATGCGTTTGCCGACGGGACCTTTGATAAAATTCTGGTGGACGCCCCCTGCAGCGGGATGGGTCTGCTGCGCCGCAAACCAGAGATTCGCTACACCAAGAAATTGGCGGATAGCCAGAATTTGCACAAAATTCAGCTGAGTATTTTAAATGCGGTTGCCCCAAAACTGAAAAAAGGCGGTATAATCACATATAGTACGTGCACAATCATGAAACAAGAAAATGATCAGACAGTTAAGGACTTCTTAGCTGCCCACCCAGACTTTACTCTGGTTAAAACACAGACTGCACGGAAGTTGAAGGATGATCGCTTCACGGCAACGTTAACAATTTTGCCATCCGACTACGGGTCTGACGGCTTTTTTATCAGTAGTCTCCAGCGAAATCTGTAGAAGGGAATTAGCACCAAGATGAAAGTTGCTTATCAAACCGATGTGGGACACCGCCGGTCACAAAACCAGGACCGGGTGGCCCAATTTACCGATAAACGCGGGAATCAACTAGTGGTGATTGCCGATGGTATAGGTGGAAATCGCAGTGGGGATGTTGCCGCTGAAATGACGGTTAAACGTCTCGGTCACCGCTTCATTGAGGACGGGCCGGAAAAACCAATCGAAGCAATTCGCTGGTTTGCCCGGGAAGTCCAGCTTATTAATGATGAAATATTAAAGAAATCAAAACAACAAACGATTTACCAGGGGATGGGCACGACCATGGTCGCCGCCGTGGCGTTTAAAAAGAACCTCGTCGTGGCCAACATTGGGGACAGTCGTGGCTACCTTTTGCATGATGACATGATGACCCAGGTCACAATTGACCATTCCTTGGTAAATGAACTCGTCAAAAGCGGCGATATCACAGAGGAAGAGGCCCTAAAGCTTCCCCAAAGCAACATTATTACCCGGGCAATTGGAATCTCACCCGACGCACAAATTGAAGTAAACCGGTTTAAGTTTGCTCCCGGCGATAAACTACTGATGTGCTCCGATGGGCTATTTAAGACTGTCGAAAAGGATGAATTAAAGGCGGTCTTAAGTGACGACCAGGTCCCAATTGACCAGAAGTGTGCACGCCTTGTCAAGAAGGCCAACGAAGCGGGCGGCCCCGATAATATCACCGTCTTAATTGGAATTAATGATTATAGCCAGGAGGGTTGAGTATGAATCCTGGAGAAACGATCGGTCACCGATACAGGATTATCCGCTCTTTAGGTGAGGGCGGAATGGCAACCGTTTACTTAGCTCATGACATGGTTTTAGATCGCGACGTTTCAATCAAACTGCTCCGCTTGGACTTGCGGGACGACCCCAAGACCAAGCGTCGCTTCCACCGAGAAGCCCTGGCGGCAACCCAGCTAAACGACCCCCACATTGTCGGTGTCTACGACGTCGGTGAGGATAACGGGCTGCAGTACATGGTCATGCAGTACGTCCAGGGAACGGATTTAAAAGCTTTTATCAAGGAACACTACCCAATTCCGCTCCCCCAAGTAGTCGACATTATGAAACAAATCCTGTTGGCTGTGGAGACCGCGCACGCGCACGGTATCATTCACCGTGACCTAAAACCGCAGAATATTTTAATTGATGCTAACAAGAACATAAAAATTACTGATTTTGGGATTGCGGTTGCGACGTCCCAAAATTCACTGACCCAAACCAATACCTTAATGGGGTCAGTACACTACCTTTCCCCCGAACAAGCGCGGGGAAGCATTGCAACCAAACAATCAGATATTTATTCCTTAGGGATCATCCTTTACGAAATGTTGGTGGGTTCCGTGCCCTTCGAAGGGGAGACGGCCGTATCAATTGCCTTAAAGCACTTCCGGGAGGATATCCCGTCCGTACGGTCAACTAACCCTAAGATCCCGCAACCGTTGGAAAACGTCGTCCTTAAGGCCACGGCCAAGGACCCCCATGAGCGTTACGCCAACGTTAAGGAGATGGAAACCGACCTTGCCACCAGCCTTGATCCCAAGCGGGCCAACGAACCCCGTTGGGAGGTCAAGTGCGACGATGGGAAGACCAAGGTCCTTTCCGCCGCCGAGATCTCCAAGCAGATCAGGCAGGTTGATGCGGAACAAGCGGCCAAGCAGGACGAAAAAGACGACCAGAAAACTGACGCGCAACCCAAGAAGGGCCACCGTCACCTCTGGTACTGGCTCAGCGGACTTGCCGCAATCCTGGCAATTGGCGCTGGTATTTGCACCTGGTGGTTTATGTTCCGCCAGGTCATTGTGCCCGACGTTGAGGGGAAGACCCCTATCCAGGCCGAGCGTCTTCTGAATGCCCAGGGGCTGCGGGTCGGTAATATTACCCGGGTTAATAGTGAACAGGTGGCCAAGAACCACGTCATTGACAGCACCCCCGGCGTCAGCGCCAAGAAGCGGGTCAACGGCAGCGTTGACCTTGAAGTCAGCACCGGGGTAAAGAACATGAAGATGGCGGACTACGTGGGTGATGACTACTCATCCGTTGCTAACTCCCTGCGTAACAAGGGATTCTTAGTTCGCCAGCAGAAGGTCTATTCGGACACCGCTGACCCAGGAACCATCATGAAGCAGAACTTCTCCAAGGGGAAGACGGTCAACACGAATGGCGACACGATTACCTTCCGGGTTAGCGCCGGTAAGCAAAATATCAAAATTCCAGACTTCCGTAATCAGGACATCAGTGTCGTCCAGAAATTTGCCAACGAGCACAAGCTGCAGTTAACGAACCAGGAGAAGAAGTCTAAGACGGTCGCTACCAACCACGTCATCAGTCAGACGCCGAAAGCGGGGGGCACCCTCAACCACGGTGACACCCTGACGGTAACTTTGGCTAACTCCGGTAACCAGACGAAGACGACCAATATCCAGATCAACATCCCGTTTGACGGGAACGGTGGCCAGCGGGAGAACCGGGTCCAGATTTACATCCGGGACGCTAACCACAACCTGACGATGGAGTACCAGGACATTACGATCAACCAGGAGACCACCATCAACGTGCCGTTTACCCTTAAGCACGGCCAGATGGGGGCCTACCGGGTTGTCAGGAATGGTCGGACAATTATGAGCGCAACGAATATCACAGGATAAAGTAGAGGTGTAAAGTGAAAGGAATTATTCAACAGTCTTTAAGTGGCTTTTACGACGTCATTGCTGACGGAAAAATTTACCGGACAAGGGGCCGGGGCAACTTCCGTAAGAAGAAGATCAAACCGGTCGTTGGTGACCAGGTTGAATTTAGTGATGGTTACCTCCTGAAGGTCCTCCCCCGAAAGAATCAGATGGTCCGGCCGCCCGTCGCCAACATCACGATGGCGGTGGTGGTAACGGCCGCTACCCAGCCGACCTTCTCACCCAACCTATTGGACCGCCAGTTGGTTGGCCTGGAGGAACAGGGGATCACGCCACTGATTTTCTTCTCGAAGACCGACCTCCTCGACGATGACCAGTATGACCGCATCCAGGAAGTGGCGGCGGGTTATTCCAAGATTGGCTACCAAGTCTTTGCTGACCGCCAACCATTTGCCAAGAACCAGTTAGGCCGCCTGCAAAAGCCCTTGGTCGGTCAGGTTGTGACGATGATGGGCCAGACGGGGGCGGGGAAGTCAACCCTCCTCAACCACCTGGCCCCAGAGCTGGACCTGGCAACCGGGGAAATTTCCCAGGCCTTAAAGCGGGGCCGGCACACGACCCGGAAGGTCAGCCTCCTGAACGTCAATGGGGCTCTGATCGCCGACACGCCGGGTTTTTCCTCCTACGAAACCTTTGATATGACTGTTGAAGAACTGCCGAACCTCTTTCCGGAGATGCGACGGCTAGCACCGGAATGCAAGTTCCGTGGTTGCCTGCACCTGAAAGAACCCCGTTGCGCAGTGAAGAATGCTCTAGACCATGGTATAATCATGAAGAGTCGGTATGACGACTATGTCCAGTTCCACGACATCATCGTCAACCAGAAGCCAAATTATAAGAAATGAGGGAATTAGAATGATTAAAGTTGCACCATCGATTTTGAGTGCTGATTACGTAAATTTGCAGAAGGACATTGAAAAGGTCGACAAGGCGGGCGCTGAATACCTCCACATCGACGTCATGGATGGGACCTTTGTGCCCAGCATCTCTTACGGACCTGGCTTTGTTAAGGCCATTCGTCCAATCACCAAGATGACCCTGGATGTCCACCTGATGGTTGAACACCCAGAACACATCCTGCCAATGTTCATTGACGCTGGTGCCGACATCATTGGTGTGCAAGTGGAAGCCACCCAACACATTCACCGGGCCCTGCAAATCATCAAGAACGGTGGTGTGAAGGCCGAAGTTGTTATCAACCCTGGTACGCCAGTTGCCATGATTGAACCGGTCCTGCATATGGTTGACCAAGTCCTGGTCATGACCGTTAACCCTGGCTTTGGTGGTCAAAAGTTCCTACCGGAAACGGTTGAAAAGATTGCCCAATTAAACGAAATCAAGAAGCAAAAAGGCTACGACTTCGACATTGAAGTTGACGGTGGGGTCAATGACAAGACCGTTGCCGACTGTTACAAGGCCGGGGCCACCGTTGCCGTTGCTGGTTCCTTCGTCTTCAACGCTGACGACCCAGCCAAGCAGATTGAAGCACTGCGGAATGCTACTAAGTAATTAATCAAAAGAAGTGAGTGGGGAAGTCCTTTGAAAAACTATTTCCCACTCACTATTTATTTTGGGGGATAATCATGCGCGTAAACTTACTCGTCGGGGGCCCGTTGACATTGGTGCCTAAAGAAACAATCATCAAGCGGCAGAAAGAGACCTGGATCGCCGTTGACCACGGGGCCACCGTCCTCTTAAAGTGGGGGATTACCCCCGCGGTGGCAATTGGTGACTTTGACTCGACCAACCAGGCCGAATTTGCCCACCTCAAGGACCACTTGACCGACATTGAGACCTTTCCACCGGCCAAGGACTTTACCGACACCCAGCTGGGCGTCAAGCTGGCGATTGACAAGTACCAGCCGGACCGAATCGATGTTTTTGGGGCGACGGGCGGTCGGCTCGACCATCTGCTAGCCAACCTTTTCCTGCCTTTGCAAGCGACCTACCACGACTACGTGGAGAAGATCCACTTCATTGACCGGGGAAACCTGGTCGACTACTACCTGCCCGGCCACCACGCTGTCCATCAGGCGCCGGGGATGGACTACCTGGCCTTTGTCACCCTGACCCCCGTTAAGGGCCTGACCCTTTTGGACGAGAAGTACCCGCTGAAGGACTGGTCGAGCTCAATTCCCTTCTCCTGGTCCAGCAACCGCTTTACGGCCCCGGTCAACCACTTTTCCTTTGAAGACGGGGTTGTGGCGGTTATCCGCTGCCGGGACATTCCGACCCGGTAAGACTGTCAAGGAAAAATACTTGAAAGAAAACTATTGCATTGTCGGAATCGCTATGGTAAATTAATTAGGTGAGTTACATCGCAGTTATGCGTAATATCAATACTTGTAATAAAGAGGAGGGTATCACCAATGGCTAAAGATTTTATCAACGGTAAACGGACACGCTTTGGTAACAAGCGTTCTCACGCCCTTAACTCAAGTCGTCGTAGCTGGAAGCCTAACTTGCAAAAGGCAACCATCTTGGTTAACGGTAAGCCAAAGAAGGTTTACGTTTCAGCACGTACTTTGAAGTCCGGTAAAGTGACTCGGGTTTAATTAAAAATGATGCCGTCCAGTGGGGCGGCTTATTTTTTATCTTAAAATGGTCAACCCCATTAACTATTTGCCCAGGGGTTACTTTTTATTAACGCTGTGCTATGCTATGATGGTGTTAGCTAAATCTAGATAGTAAAAAAGAACATTAAACTAGCAGGGAGGCCATGAAGATGGCAGTAAAAATTAAGACTAAAGCAGGAACAATCGACATTGACAACGATGTGATTTCTACGGTTGTCGGTGGTGCTGCTACTGATAATTACGGTGTTGTTGGAATGGCAAGCCGCAACCCGGTCCGCGATGGCGTTAACCAGATTTTGCGGCGGGAAAACTTCAATAAGGGGGTTGTCGTTCGTCAGCAGGACAATGGAATTACGGTTGAAGTCAACATCATTGTCAGCTACGGGACAAAGATCTCCGAAGTATCAAAGAGTGTCCAATCCAAGGTTAAGTACAACCTGGAATCGATGCTCGGCATCACGGCGGACGCGGTCAACGTTTGCGTCCAAGGTGTCCGCTCAATTGAAGAAGACTAGTTAGACCACGGGAGGAATTTTTAATTGGCTGTAACAGAAATTACAAATCTTGAATTCGGCAAGATGGTACAAGCTGCCGCTGACAAGTTAAATAATAAGGCAGATTTCATTAATTCCCTGAACGTGTTCCCCGTTCCCGATGGTGACACCGGGACGAACATGGCTTCTTCGATGTCCAGTGGTGCCAAGTACGAACGTGAAGAATCCAGTACCAAGGTTGGCGACCTGAGTGCCGCCCTTGCCAAGGGCCTTTTGATGGGGGCCCGGGGAAACTCCGGCGTTATCCTATCCCAGATTTTCCGGGGCTTTGCCAAAGCAGCGGCCGGTAAGGACACCCTGAACGCCCAGGACTTTGTCAACGCCTACGCTAACGGGGCCAAGGTTGCCTACAAGGCGGTCATGAAGCCGACGGAAGGGACAATTCTGACGGTTGTCCGGGAATCCGCCCAGGCGGGGTTGAACAAGGTCAAGGAGACAGACGACCTGGTTGAAATCATCGCCGCCATCTTCGCGGCAAGTGAAAAGGCCCTCGCCAAGACGCCCGACCTGCTGCCGGTCTTAAAGGAAGTCGGCGTGGTCGACTCTGGTGGTCAGGGACTGGTTTACGTCCTCGAATCCTTCGACGAGTCACTGAGCGGCAAGGAAGTCGAAAAGAGTGCCGAGTACAAGCCGGATAAGGCCGAAGTCGACGAGATGGTCAACGCCATGGACCACCAGAGTGTCCAGGGGAAGCTTGACCCTGCCGACATCAAGTACACTTACTGTACCCAGATGCTGGTCCGCCTCGGTAAGGGAAAGCAGGTTACGAAGAAGTTCGACTACGATACCTTCTACAATTACCTGGCCAAGCTGGGCGACAGCCTCTTGGTATTAAATGACGACCAGGTTGTCCGGGTCCACGTCCACACGGAGCACCCGGGTCAAGTTCTCAGTTGGGGACAGGAATTCGGTGACCTCCAGACCATTGAAATCCACAACATGGTTTGGCAACAAGAAGAGATCATGGAACACGATGACGAAGAAGATTCTCAGGAGCCAACGCCCGTTGAAAAGGCCAAGGAAACGGAAGAAGAAACCGTTGATACGGCCCTGATTGCGGTCGCTTCCGGTGACGGGATCATCAAGCTCTTAAAGAGCCTCGGTGTCACCCATATCATCAGTGGGGGTCAGACGATGAACCCAAGTACCCAGGACATTGTTGACGCCATCAACAACAGTGGTGCCAAGAAGGCCCTCGTTCTGCCGGACAACGGGAACATCTTCATGACGGCGGAACAGGCTGCGGAAGTTGCTGACATCCCAACCAAGGTTGTCCACACCAAGACGATTGCTCAGGCCATGTCAGCCCTGCTGGCTTACAACGCCGAGGACTCCCTGGATGACAACCAGCAGAACATGGAGGCCAACCTGGCCACGGTTGCAAGTGGTGAGGTGACCCATGCGGTCCGTGACACAACGATTGACGGTCAGGACATCAAGAAGAATGACTACCTGGGAATCGTCGACGGTAAGATTGTGATCACCGATCCCGACATGAAGACGGCCGCGATTGAAATGGTCAAGAAGATGCTGGACGAGGACAGCGAAATCGTCACGATCCTCTACGGTGAGGACGGCGATAAGGAAACCGCTGAAGCAATCAAGGCCGCGGTTGAAGACGTCGATGACGAGCTGGACATCCAGATCTACGAAGGTGGCCAACCGGTCTACCCATACCTGATCTCGGTTGAATAATTAACGGAATTTGTAAATTGAATTTTCGAAGGGATGTCGGCATTTTGTCACATCCTTTTTTGTAGTGAAGGGGGGATATTAATGAAGAGCTTGCAGGATTCGGTTGCAACCTTGAAGGGGGTCGGCTCCAAGCGGGTTGCCGACCTGGCGACTTTGGGGATTGATACCGTCGGCGACCTGTTAACCTACTACCCGAGTCGCTACGATGACGTGACCCCGGTCGACCTGGCAACCGTCAAGGACCGGCAGAAGGTCACGGTCCAGGGGACGGTGGTCTCCGAACCCCTCCTGACCCGGTACGGTTACCGCCGCAGCCGGCTCAGCCTCCGCATCCAGGTTGGCCAGCAGGTCATCATGGCGACCTTCTTCAACCAGGCTTACCTAGCTAAGAAGGTCCAGCTAAACGAGCAGGTGACGGTGATGGGCAAGTGGGATGCCCGCCGCCGCCAAGTGACGGCTAACAAACTGTTGACCGCGGCGGACGAAAAGAAGAAGTCCTCCGGGGCGGTATACCCGGTCAACAAGCATATCCGCCAGGCGACGTTGCGGAGCCTGATTCGCCAGGCCTATGACGACTATTGGTCAGTTATCCCCACCCTGATTCCAACGCCCCTCCGCCAGCGTTACCGCCTGATGGACCGCCAGCAGATGATCCACGACCTCCACTTTCCAGAAAACGCGGGAAAGGCGAAGGCGGCGCGGCGGACGGCCACTTACGAGGAATTTTTCCTCTTCCAGCTCCGCCTTCAGGCACTACGCCGGGCTCGCCGGCAAAGGGACGGGAACCGGATCCTCTACCATAACGACGAGCTGAAGGAATTTATTGCCGGGATTGGCTTTGAGTTGACGGGGGCCCAGAAAAGGGTGGTCAACGAGATCTGCCGCGATTTGCGGGAGCCCTACCAGATGAACCGCCTCCTCCAGGGGGACGTGGGCTCCGGGAAGACGATTGTGGCGGCCATCGCCATTTACGCCGCCATCAGTGCCGGTTACCAGGCCGCATTGATGGCCCCCACGGAAATTCTGGCGGCCCAGCACGCCGAAAAGCTATCGAAAGTCTTTGCCGGAACCCACGTGCACGTCGGCCTTTTGACCGGGTCCCTGACGGCCAAACAACACCGCCAGCTGGCTTCGGCAATCAAGGACGGGTCGATCAACCTGATCATCGGGACCCACGCCCTGATCCAGGACAACGTCGAGTATGCCAACCTCGGCCTGGTCGTGACCGATGAACAGCACCGCTTCGGGGTTAACCAGCGCCAGCAATTGCGGGAGAAGGGGAACAACCCGGACGTCCTTGCGATGACCGCGACCCCGATTCCCCGGACCCTGGCCATCACGGCCTACGGTGAAATGGACGTTTCCATCATCGATGAGATGCCCGCCGGCCGGAAGCCAATTGAAACCCGCTGGCTCAAGGTTAGCCAGCAGAGTGAGGCCCTCCGCTTTTTGAGCGACCAGCTCGCCGCGGGGGCCCAGGCCTACATCGTCAGTCCCCTGATTGAGGAGTCGGAGGCCCTTGACGTGCAAAACGCCACCGACCTCTATCAGGAGATGGCCAAGTACTTTGCCCCTCAATACCAGGTGGGCCTCCTCCACGGCCGGATGACCGGTGAGGAGAAGGACGATGTCATGCACCAGTTCAAGGACGGCAAGCTCCAGGTCCTGGTCTCCACCACGGTGATTGAGGTCGGGGTCGACAACCCGAACGCCACCGTCATGATGATCTATAACGCCGACCGCTTCGGCCTTGCCCAGCTCCACCAGCTGCGTGGTCGGGTTGGTCGGGGGGACCGGCAGAGCTACTGCCTCCTGCTGGCCGACCCAAAGACCGACGAGGGGAAGGCCCGGATGAAGACGATGGTGGAAACCACGGACGGCTTTAAGGTTGCCCAGCGGGACCTGGAACTTCGCGGTTCCGGGGATGTCCTGGGAAACAAGCAGTCGGGGGTTCCCGACTTTAAGGTCGGCGACCCGGTGGGGGACCTGAAAATCCTTCAGATTGCCCGCCAGGACGCGGCGAACCTGTTGATGACGCCGCATTGGGATGAACAAGATGATAACCAACCGCTGGTGCTGTACTTACAACGTCACCAGCTTCAAACACACTTTGACTAAACGAGGAGGAAGAAAGATGAAAATTGCCGTTGATGCAATGGGTGGCGACAACGCCCCACAAGCGATTATCGAGGGGGTTGAGCAGGCCCGTGACCAGTACCCGGACCTGGAATTTGAGCTGTTCGGTGACCCGGCCAAGGTTAAACCCCTGATCAAGAACAACGACCGGCTGACCATTATGGCCACCACTGAGGAAATCTCAATGGGTGAGGAACCCGTCCGGGCAATCCGGAAGAAGAAGGACTCTTCAATCGTCCGGGCAGCCCGGGCCGTCAAGGAGGGGGAGGCAGACGCCTTCTTCTCCGCCGGCAACACTGGGGCTGTCCTGGCGGCCGGAATCTTCATTGTTGGCCGGATCAAGGGGATCGACCGGCCCGGCCTGACCAGCATCCTGCCGATTACCCAGCCGGGTGCCGACCGCCACAGCTTCGTCTACCTGGACACCGGGGCCAACGCCGAGAGCAAGGAACGCAACCTGGTGCAGTTTAGCTACCTGGGTAAGTTCTACGCCGAAAACGTCTTGGGCGTGGATAATCCCCGGGTTGCCCTGCTCAATAACGGGGCCGAAGAGGACAAGGGGGACCAGCTCCATAAGGCTGTTTGGCAGGACCTGAATGCCGAGGAGGGCATCAACTTTGTCGGCAACATTGAATCCGGTGACCTCCTGTACGGCAAGGCCGACGTGGTGGTCAGCGATGGCTGGACGGCCAACGCGGCCCTGAAGGCCACTGAGGGAACCGCCAAGATGATGCTGTCCCTGATTAAGGACGGGATCTTAAACGGGGGCCTGCGGGCTAAGCTGGGCTACCTCTTCTTGAAACCAGTCTTCCACCAGATTGGTAAGAAGATGAGTGCCTCCACTTACGGCGGGGCCGTTCTCCTTGGCCTGAAGGCGCCAGTCGTTAAGACCCATGGTTCCTCGGATGCCAAGGCGGTTAAGAATACCATTGGCCAAATCCGGACAATGCTGACCTCGGGAGTCATTGAGAAGACGGTTGAATTCTTCGGTCAAGCTTCAGTAGTAGACAAGCAGGACAAAAACGAATAAAATAGGAACGTACTTAATAAAGAGAGGTTATTTACCATGGCTGAAAATGATAATAAGCGTACCCAAATTTTTAACAAGGTTTCCGAAATCGTGGCCGATCATTTTGACATCGACCGGGCCAAGATCACGGATGATTTGAACCTGAAGACGGATTTGGATGCCGACTCAATTGACTTTGTTGAATTCGTTCTTGAACTAGAAGATACTTTTAATGCTGAGATCGCCGATGACGAAGCCGAAAAGCTGAGCACCATTGGTGAAGTGGTTGACTATATCGACCAACACACAGCAGATTAAACGCAAGAAGCCGGCTCGTTCGGCTTTTTTCTTTTTAAAGCGAAAAATCCTGCCCAGGAAAAGACTTGTCTAGTATAATAGGAAAGAATCAATATTTTAATGAAGATAAGAAAGGAATAGGTTTATGATTAACGAACTGCAAGACTACTTGGCCAAGGAATTTGATATTCACTTTGCTGACCCGAGTTTATTAGCAGAAGCCTTTACCCAGGCTTCCTACGTTAATGAACACCCCAACCAGCACCTGAAGTTTTACGAACGGATCGAATTTCTTGGCGATGCCGTGTTGGAACTAATTGTCTCTGAATACATCTACAAGCGCTACCCTGAACTCCCCCAGGGTAAGCTGACCCGTCTGCGGGCGGCGATGGTCTGCGAGGACAGCTTCTCCAAGTTTGCCAAGGAGTGTCACTTTGACCAGTACATCCGGCTGGGACACGGGGAAGAGATGGCCGGTGCCCGCCAGCGTCCGGGCCTGCTCTGCGACATCTTTGAATCCTTCGTCGGCGCCCTCTACCTTGACCAGGGACGGCCCGCTGTGGAGAAGTTTGTCCACCGGGTAATCTTCCCGAAGCTCGACATGGGCTGGTTTGACCACGCCGTTGATGCCAAAACTAGCCTTCAGGAATTCTTGCAACGCGATGGGGACGTCCTGATTGAATACCACCTCCTGGACGAACAGGGGACGGAAAACGACCCCCAATTCCACGTCAATGTTTCGGCAGATGGCAAGGTCATTGCCGAAGGGCGCGGGTCTTCAAAGAAGCAGGCGGAGATGCAGGCGGCAAAGAAGGCGTTGGAAAAGCTCCGCACGACGAAGTAACGTTGAGAGAAGATAAGCATGCAATTATTGTCGTTAACTTTAGATGGTTTTAAATCATTTGCGCACAAAACCACGATTAAATTTGAAGAAGGAATGACCGGGATCGTCGGCCCCAACGGTAGCGGGAAGAGCAATATCATCGAAGCCATCCGCTGGGTGATGGGTGAACAGTCGGCCCGTCACCTCCGTGGGGACAAGATGGCCGACGTGATCTTCAACGGTTCCGCCGACCGGGCCCCACTGAACCGGGCGCTGGTCTCTATCACCTTTGATAACAGTGACCACTACCTGGCCAGCAACTTCACCGAGCTGACGATCACCCGGAAGCTCTACCGCAACGGGGACAGTGAGTACTTGATCAACGGGCAGAAGGTCCGGCTAAAGGACATCGTTGACCTCTTCATCGATTCGGGCCTGGGCCGGGAGTCTTTCTCCATCATCTCCCAGGGCCGGATTGAAGCGGTCTTCAACGGGAAACCGGCTGACCGGCGGGCGATTATTGAAGCGGTCGCCGGGGTTGCCAAGTACCGGAAGAACAAGGAGACCGCCGAAAAGCGCCTGTCCGCCACGATGGATAACCTTAACCGGGTCAATGACATCATCAGTGAGCTGAATAGTCAGCTGGAACCCTTGGCGGACCAGAGTGCCTTGGCCAAGGACTACCTCGAACAAAAAGAGCAGCTGGACCGCTTTGACCGCACTCAGTTGGTCCGTAACTACGACCGCGTGCACGAGCAAATGGCGGCCACGACGGGCAAGGTCGACCAGGCTAAGCAGTTGGCTGACCAGTACCAGGACCAAGCCAAGGCGGCCGCTAGCAAGCTGGCCGAATTAAAGAAACAGCGGGCGGACCTCCTGAACGAAAAGGACCGCCTCCAGCAGGCGATTCTCCAGCAGACCGAGTTGATTGCCGGCTACAATTCCAAGCAGTCGGTCTCCACGGTCAAGCACCAGCAGCAAGAACGTGAGCAGGACCGCCTCCAGGAACAACTGGCCAAGAATGCGGCCGCCGTTAGTTCAATCCAGGACCAGTTGGCGGACCTCAAGAAGCAGGAAGCCAGCCACCAGGCGGCTGTTGAAAGCCACCAGGCGGACTTGGCGGATGCTGAACAGCTGACCGGCCAGGAGCAGATTGCTAAGCTCCAGGACCGCCTCAACCACCTGCGCGACCAGCAGATTGACCTCCTCCAGAAGCAGACGACCCTCCACAACCAGGAGAACTTTCTGAAGCAGGGTCACCAGCAGCGGTTGAGCCAGGAGAAACAGAGTAACGCTGACCTGGCCGCCCGCCAGGAGAAGCGCGCGGCCCTGGAAAAGCAGGGACAAGCGGCCCAGGACAAGATTGACCAGTTGACGGCCCAGGTTAAGGACTGCCAGGCCAAGCTAACTGATACCCAACAGAAATTATCCGACCTGACGAACCAGTACCAGGAGACCCAGCGGCAGTGGTACCAGGCCCTCGGGGATGCCCACTCGACCGAGTCCCGGATCAAGAACTTCCGGGCAATGGAAGACGAATATGCTGGCTACTACCGGGGCGTCCAGGCGGTCCTGAAAAACCGCCGCCAGTTTCCTGGTCTCGCCGGGGCGGTCAGTGAGCTGGTTGAGGTGCCGGCCAAGCTGACGACGGCGATTGAAACCGTCCTTGGCGGCCAGCTCCAGCAGCTGGTGGTCGACAGCCAGGCAACCGGGAAGCAAATCATTCACTACCTGATCAGCCAGCGCGCCGGGCGGGTGACCATCCTGCCGTTGGACACCCTGAGTTCCCGGCGGCCGGTGACGGTCAGCCCGACGGTGGCTAACCTGCCGGGCTACGTTGGCCGGACCACCGATCTGATCAAGTACGAAGACCGCTACCAGATTATTGTCAACCACCTCCTGGCTAACACGGTCATCGTTGACAACCTCGACCACGCCACGGCGGTTGCCCGGGCCGGCCACCACCAGTTACGGGTGGTGACCCTGGACGGCCAGCTGATCAACGCCAGCGGGGCGATGACCGGTGGGGCGAACCGTCACCACCAGCACGGCCTGCTCAGTCAGAAGCAGTCGGGTAAGGAACTGGACGCCCTCTTGAAGCGCCAACAGGACCAGGCAAAGCAACTGGAAAAGTGGGTGGCAGCTTTACAGGCCTCCCACCAGCGGGGCCAGGCCCAGGTAACCGCCCTTCAGGAGGAACTACACGGTTACCAGGGGCGGCTGCAGGATGCCCAGGGCCAATCCAGGGTCCTGGCCGACCAGCAGGCAGAAGTTGACCGCCAGATCAACACCCTGAAGCGCCAGTCCGCCCTCCAGGATAACCAGCACCAGGACTTCCAGTCCGCTTTGGCCGATAACCAGGCGGCCCAGGAGGATACCGACCAGCAGTTGGCCAAGGTCCAAAAAGCGACCCAGCAGGTTAACCAGCAGATTCGGGCCCTTCAGACGGATGCCGATAGTCAGAGCGAGCGGATTCACCAGCTCAGACAGTGGCTGGCGGTGGCCGAGGAACGCAGCCAGCAGTATGCCCGGCAAGAACAAGGCCTCGACCACCAGCTGGCCGAACTGGATGCGGCGGCCGACCAGCTCCGCAGCCAGCGTGACCAGCTCGCCCAGGAACTCCAGTCGGCGGATGATAGTACGGAGTCCACGGCGGCAGCCCTGGCAACGGCCAAGAAGAAGTTGGCGGCCCACCAGGCCCAGCTGAAGGAGCTGAACCAGCAGGTCAGCCAGGTCGAGGACCAGGTGGCGGCGGCCGAAAACGACCACCAGCGCCTCCAGGAACTCGAACGGGCGGCCAAGGATGATTTAAACGACTTAAACGAACGGCGGGTCCGCAGCGAGGGCAAGATTGACCAGCTGCTTAACCGCCTGAACGATAACTATTCAATGACGATTGACGAGGCCCGCCAGAAGGTTGACAAGGAAATTAGTGATTCGCAGTTAGCAATTCGTCTGAAGCTCTTGCGGCGGGGAATTGCCGAGCTGGGCGAGGTCAACGTTAGTGCCATCGAGGAGTACGACCGGGTCAAGGAACGATATGACTTCCTGAAGGGGCAGCAGACCGACCTCCTGGAGTCCCGCGACCAGCTCAAACAGACGATGGCCGAGATGGACGGCCAGGTTGAGCAGCGCTTCACCGCAACCTTTAAGAAGGTTTCGGCAGCCTTCAACGAGACCTTCCAGCAGATCTTCGCGGGCGGCCAGGCCAAACTGGTCTTGACCGACCCCCACGACCTCTTGAACACGGGGGTTGACATCATGGCCCAGCCACCGGGCAAGAAGAACCAGCACATGAACCTGCTGTCCGGTGGGGAACGGGCCCTGACCGCGATTACCCTGCTGTTTGCCATCCTGAAGGTCCGGCCGGTACCGTTTGCCATCCTAGACGAACCGGAAGCGGCGCTTGATGAGGTCAACGTGCAGCGCTTTGCCAACTACCTCAACCGCTTCGGCAAGACGGGGCCACAGTTCATCGTGATTACCCACCGGAAGGGAACGATGATGGGGGCCAATGTCTTGTACGGGGTCACCATGCAGGAGTCCGGAGTCTCCAAGATGGTCTCCGTCGATGTCGTTGAAAACTTGAATGAAGAAAACGAGGAGGAATAGTCATGGGATTATTTGATATTTTCCGCCGTCATAAAAAGAAAAAACAGGAAGAATCGGCAGCTCCTAGCGCCCCGACCACACCAGCGTCAGCGGCCAGCGCCCAGCCGACGACCCCCGCTAGTGAGGCGGTCCAGGTGACGCCGCCGGCCCCTGCGCAAACGCAATCGACGCCTGCCGAGAGTCAACCGGCGGCCCAACCAACGCCGGCCACCACGGCCACTGAGCCGGCAGTGATTCAGCCAACAACGGCTCCAGAACCAACGCAGCCGACGACCGCACCAAGCAGTGTGGCCAGTGAGCAGCCGCAGCCAACTGAGCCGGCTAGTGCCGAACCAACGACACCGGAACCGGCAGCAGTGAGTGCGGCCCCAACTGCACCAAGTGAAGCACCGGCATCCGCCAGTGAAACTGCGCCTACTGAGCCAGCATCCGCCAGTGAAACTGCGCCTACTGAGCCAGCATCCACCAGTGCCCAGCCGACGGCCCCAGCGCCAACAAGCGCTACCGAGCCAGCACCAGCCAGCACCGCACCAACCCAACCGACGACGCCCGCATCGACCGCACCCGAACCAGCGGATAGTGCGGCCTCGGCAGCGGATACGGAAGATAAGACAGAGAAGAAGTACGACAAGGGGTTGGAGAAGTCGCGGACCGGATTCGGTGCCCGGCTGAACCGCTTCTTGGCCAACTTCCGCCACGTCGACGAGGACTTCTTCGACGACCTGGAGGACATGCTGATTGAATCCGATGTCGGCTACGACATGGCGATGAAACTCAGTGATGAGCTCAGAGAAGAGGTTAAGCTGGAGAACGCCAAGAGCAAGCAGGACGTCTCGAACGTCATCATCGAGAAGATGGTGGACCTCTACGACGAGGCCGGCAAGGACGAGAAACCAGCCTTGCAGATGGCTAAGGAAGGCCCGACCGTGATCATGTTCGTCGGCGTCAACGGGGCCGGGAAGACGACCACCATCGGGAAGATGGCAGCCCTCTTCAAGAAGCAGGGCAAGAAGGTCCTGCTGGCGGCCGCCGACACATTCCGGGCCGGGGCCACGGAACAGCTGGATGTCTGGGCCAAGCGTGACGGTGTCGACATCGTCACCGGGCCAGAGAACGGCGACCCGGCGGCGGTAGTCTTCGACGCGGTCCAAAAGGCCAAGAAGGAGGACTACGACATCCTCTTCGTTGATACAGCTGGCCGGCTACAGAACAAGGTCAACCTGATGAACGAGCTGGCCAAGATGAAGCGGATTCTGACCCGGGAGATTCCGGACGCGCCTCACGAAGTCCTGCTGGTCTTGGACGCCACGACGGGGCAAAACGCCCTCAACCAGGCCAAGCTCTTTAAGCAGAGTACGGACGTCACCGGGATTGTCCTGACCAAGCTTGACGGGACGGCCCGTGGGGGGATTGTCCTGGCAATCCGGAACGAACTCCACCTGCCCGTCAAGTACGTGGGCCTTGGTGAAAAGGTCGATGACTTGCAGAAGTTCAACGCCAGCGACTTCGTTTACGGCCTCTTCAAGGGCCTGGTCGAGGTCGACTAGGGAGAGTTCACGATGGAAATTGAAAAGAACTACCGGATTAACTCCCTCTTTGAGTTTTACCAGCCGCTCTTGACCAAGAAGCAAAACGACTACCTGGAGCTCTACTACGGGGATGACTACTCTCTTGGCGAGATTGCCGAGAACTTTCACGTGAGTCGCCAGGCGGTTTATGATAATATCAAGCGGACAGAGAATATTTTGGAAGACTACGAGGCCAAGTTGCACCTTTACGCCGAGTTTCAGGCGCGCAATAAGCAGGCAGACGAGATCCAAAATTACGTGCGTACCCACTACCCAGACGATGCCAAGCTGAACGACTTGGTTGGCCATTTGGAAAGTTTGGAGGAAGAATAAACAATGGCATTTGAAGGATTAACTGAGCGCCTGCAAAAGGCGATGGAAAAACTACGGCGCAAGCCTAAGGTCACGGAAGCGGACCTCCGGGAAACGATGCGGGAAATCCGCCTCGCCCTCCTGGAAGCCGACGTTAACTTTAAGGTCGTTAAGGACTTCGTAAAGACGGTCCGGGAAAAGGCCGCCGGGGCCGAAGTGCTGAAGGGGTTGAACCCCGCCCAGCAAATCGTCAAGATCGTTAACGAGGAATTGACCAAGCTGATGGGGGAGGAAGCCGTTCCCCTCAACAAAGCCAAGCACATTCCAACGGTTATCATGATGGTTGGGCTCCAAGGGGCCGGTAAAACGACCACCGCGGGGAAGTTAGCTCTGCGGTTGAAGAACGAGGACCACGCCCGGCCACTGTTCATCGCGGCCGACGTCTACCGGCCAGCTGCCATCACCCAGCTGCAACAGGTGGCCGACCAAATCGACGTGCCGGTCTTTGAGAAGGGGACCGACGTTGACCCCGTGGAGATCGTCCGCGAGGGGATGGAAGTTGCCAAGCAAAACCACAACGACTACGTGATCATCGATACGGCCGGGCGCCTACAGATCGATGAACAGCTGATGAACGAACTGGCCAACATCAAGAAGCTGGTCAACCCGGACGAAATCCTCCTGGTAATCGACTCGATGACCGGGCAAAACGCGGTCAACACCGCCCAGGGATTTGACGACAAGCTCGACATCACCGGGGTTGTCCTGACCAAGCTGGATGGGGACACCCGTGGTGGGGCCGCCATGTCAATCCGGGCCGTCACCGGGAAGCCAATCAAGTTCGTCGGTGAAGGGGAAAAGATGGAAGACCTGGACGTCTTCCACCCCGACCGGATGGCTTCACGGATCCTGGGCATGGGGGACATGATGACCCTGATCGAAAAGGCCCAGAAGAACTTCGACGAAGAACAGGCCCAAGAGACCATGGACAAGATGCGGGAAAACACCTTTGACTACAACGATTTTCTCGCCCAGATGGACCAGGTCACCAAGATGGGCCCCATCGAAAATATCATCAAGATGATGCCGGGGATGGCCAATAACCCGGCCCTAAAGAACATCAACATTGACCCGAAGCAGTTTACCCACATCAAGGCCATCGTCCTCTCGATGACCCCTGAGGAGCGGGAGAACCCCGACCTGATGAACCCGAGCCGGCGGCGGCGCCTGGCCGCAGGGGCGGGCCGGCCAATCGTGGAAGTTAACCGGATGATCAAGCAGTTCAACCAGATGCGGAAGATGATGAAGCAGGTCACCAACGGGAACATGAGCGGCATGCAGAACATGTTTGGCGGTCAGATGCCAGGCGGTAAGATGGGGCAGATGGCGATGAACCGGATGGCCCGCAAGATGAAGAAGGACAAGGCCAAGCGGATTAAGAAGCTGCGCAAGCTCCGCAAGAAGCGGAAATAGAAAATAATTTAGCCTGTCAAGAAAAACTACTTTACATTCTCTTCTAAGACTGGTATATTATTACCTGTTAAAAGAATTCAGGGAGGTGCAAAAATGTCTGTTAAAATTCGTTTAAAGCGTATGGGTTCTAAGAAGCGTCCATTCTACCGGATCGTTGTTGCCGACTCACGTTCACCACGTGACGGTCGTTTCATTACCGCTTTAGGTACTTACAACCCATTGACTACTCCTAAGGAAGTCAAGTTTGATGAAGACGCTGTTATGGATTGGCTTCAAAAGGGTGCCCAACCATCCGACACTGTTCGTAACATGCTTCAAAAGGCTGGCGTTATGAAGAAGTACCACGAAGCTAAGTACGCAAAGAAGTAGTGATGAGTTATCATGACTGAGACAGATATAGAGGCGCTGATTCGTAGTTTAGTAACCCCACTTTTAAACCGTCCGGATGCCCTATCCATTACCCAAGACGATAGCGGCCGTTACCATCAATACATTGTTGATGTTGACCCGGGGGATGTCGGTCGGCTGATTGGTCGGCAGGGACATGTTGCGGCGGCGTTACGTACCGTTGTTGAGGGGGCCCGTTCTCGGCGTTCCAACTCTAAAAAAGTCCGGTTACTGATTAATGATCATCGTCACTAATAAAAAGAGGCTGGGGAAAAACCTTGTGTTTTCTCCAGCCTCTTTCAGCTTTTATGCACATTTGTGATAAGGAGGCAAAAATGGATTTCTTTAATGTTGGAAAAATCGTTAATACCCACGGCATCCGTGGTGAGGTCCGGGTCATGCCAACCACCGACTTTGTGAAGGAGCGCTTTGCGAAGGACCATAAGCTCTACCTGGATATGAAGGAGGGCCCGCTGGAACTAACTGTTGAAAAGGCCCGCCAGCACAAGGGCTTCCTCTTGGTCAAGTTCGCGGGCTACGACAACATCAACGACGTCCTGAACTTTCGGGACCACGAGCTGATGGTCACGGAAGAAGACCAGCAGCCCTTGGAAGACGGCCAGTACTACTACCGGCAGATCATCGGCCTAACCGTGAAAACCCTGGAAGGCGAGGAGCTGGGCACGATTAAGGAAATCATGGCCCCGGGGGCAAATGACGTCTGGGTCGTGGACCGGCCGGACAAGGAGGACCTCCTCTTGCCGGTGATTGACGATGTGGTTAAGAAGGTCGACCTTGAAAACCACCAGGTCCTGGTTGAATTGATGGAGGGGTTGGAATAATGAAGATTGATATTTTAAGCCTGTTCCCGGACATGTTCCAGGCCACGCTGGGCGAGTCGATTATCGGTAAGGCCCAGGAGAGTGGCTTCTTGGACATCAAGGTGACGGATTTCCGCGACTACACGACGGATAAACATAACCACGTTGACGATGCCCCGTTTGGTGGGGGTGCCGGGATGCTCCTCCAGCCGCAGCCAATCTTTGATGCCATGGCGGCAATCGATAAGGAAAACGAGGGGAAGTACCCCAAGGGCCGGGTCATCCTGATGGATCCGGCCGGCCGGCGTTTTGACCAGGAGTACGCCCAGGAGCTGTCACAGGAAGAGCACCTGACCTTTATCTGCGGCCACTACGAGGGCTACGACGAGCGAATTCGCCAGCTAGTGACCGATGAGGCCTCCCTGGGTGACTATGTCCTGACCGGGGGCGAGCTGGCGGCGATGGTGATGATTGACGCCACGGTCCGCTTCGTTCCCGGGGTCTTGGGCAACATGGCCTCCCCGATGGGCGATTCCTTCTCTAACGGCCTTTTAGAGTACCCCCAATACACCCGGCCGGCGGATTTCCGGGGGATGAAGGTTCCCGAAGTCCTGACCAGTGGTAACCACCAGAAGATCAAGGAATGGCGGATGAGAGAGTCCCTGCGGCGGACCCTCCACCGCAGGCCGGACCTCCTCAAGACGGCAAAGTTGAGCCGGGAGCAGCAGTTAATGCTCCAGGACATCAAGCTGGACGAGGATCCGGACGTTCCTGACTAACGGTGGTAACAATGAGAAAGTTAATTGAACGATTGTTTTGGAAGCAGGACCCGGGTGTTTATCAGCAGAAGGACGCCAAGCTGACGCCGAGCCTGCGGACGATTGACCTGATCGGCCTGGGGACGGGGATGGTAGTCGGAACCGCCATCTTCACCTTGCCGGGGATCGTGGCCGCCGAGCACACCGGCCCGGCCGTGCCGCTGGCCTTCATCGTGGCGGCAATCGGTGCGGGCCTGTCCGCCTTGGCCTACGCTGAGATGTCCTCGGTCCTGCCCTTTGCCGGGTCGGCCTTTTCCTGGATCAACGTCCTCTTTGGTGAATTCTTCGGCTGGGTGGCCGGCTGGGCCCTACTGGCGGAGTACTTCATCTCGGTGGCGTTTGTCGCCTCGGGCTGGTCGGCCTACATGCAGGGCTTTCTAGCCAGCCTGGGGATCAAGCTGCCGGTGGCCTTGACCGGGGGTTTTAACCCGGCGAAGGGGTCGTACGTCGATATCCTGGCGGCCCTGGCCATCCTGGTGGTCGGTATCCTGATCTCGCGGGGTGTCCACCAGGTCAGCCGGATTGAGAACTTTATCGTTTCCATCAAACTCCTGGTGATCATCATGTTCGTGGTCGTTGGGGCGACGGCGATCCAGACGAAAAACTACGTCCCGTTTATTCCGCCACACCGGCCGGGCACGAGCTTTGGTGGCTGGCAGGGGATCATTGCCGGGACCGCGCAGATATTCATTGCCTACGTGGGCTTTGACGCAATTGCGGCCAATACGGCGGAGACGAAGAACCCGCAGAAGACGATGCCCCGGGGGCTGATCGGGACCCTGGTGCTGGGGACCGGCTTCTTTATCGCCGTGTCGCTGGTGCTGGTGGGGATGTTTAAGTACTCCCGCTACGCCAATAATGCAGAGCCGGCGGCCTGGGCCCTCCGCCAGTCCGGTCATTATCTGACGGCTAACCTGTTGTCGATTGTGGCAATTGTCGGCATCTTCTCGGCGCTGATTGCGATTCTGCTGGCGTCGTCACGGCTGATCTACGCCTTTGGCCGGGACGGCCTGTTGCCGAAGACTCTGGGCGTGGTGGATGGTCGCCACGTGCCCAACCATGCCCTGTGGGTCATCACCTTTCTGGCGATGATCCTGGGGTCGGTCTTCCCGTTTACCTTCTTGGCAACCCTGGTGTCGGCGGGGACCCTGGTGGCCTTCATCTTCGTCTCGCTGGGAATTTACGCCCTGCGCCCCCGGGAGGGGAAGGACCTGCCGGACGCGCAGTTTAAGATGCCCTGGTATCCGGTATTGCCAACGATTTCAGCGCTATTTTCGGCGGTGATTTTCTGGGGACTAAACCGGGACGCGAAGATCCTGATGGTCGGCTGGTTTGTGGTTGGCCTGGTGATTTACTTTGCCTACGGGCTGCAGCACTCGATAATTAACCAGGAACATGGGGATTGACCCTTGAAAGTCAGGGGAAAAGCATGTATAGTAGTTATTGGCTGTTTAGCCGTGAATAACGGTATTCCGCTGCCCGCTTGAGGACATGAATGTCGGCGAAAGGAAAGAAATTTTATGCGTCAAAATAAGTTAATCGAAAAGATTACTGCAAGTCAATTACGTGATGATATTCCAGACTTCCGTGCCGGGGACACTGTTCGTGTTCACGCCCGGATCGTGGAAGGTTCCCACGAACGTATCCAGATGTTCGAAGGGGTTGTTATCAAGCGTCACGGTGCTGGTATCAGCGCTACTTACACCGTTCGGAAGATCAGTAACGGTGTCGGTGTGGAACGGACCTTCCCAGTCCACTCACCACGGGTTGCTAAGATTGACGTTCTGCGTCATGGTCGTGTACGTCGTGCTAAGCTGTACTACCTGCGGGCACGTACTGGTAAGGCTACTCGTATCGCCGAAAAGCGTCGCGACGAAGAAAAGTAATCTAACCGCGAGAACCCTTGATAGACAAGGGTTCTCTTTTGTTTTTAAATTTAATTCCTTTACGAAAAAGACAACAAAAAATAATACTGCAAACGGATTATTGTCAGATTATTGTCAAAATTAAAGTTTTTCAAGTTTAGGTGCCTCCTTTTCGACTGCCTTTTCGGTGACGTGCAGATAAATTTGTCGGGTAACTTTACTATCCGCATGACCAACCCGTTTTTGAATGACATGGATCGGTACACCAAGTTCGGCCAGTTTTGAAATGTGAGTGTGGCGGAAAATGTGACTGCTTAGTGGCTTGTCAATTTTAAGATCTGCCTTTGCTTTGCGCAGGAAAGTATTTATTGTAGAAGATTGAATCGGCGTCCCATTAGACGTGCAGAAAATAAATCCATGACCACCGGTGGCTTTTATTCGTTCCTGATAAATCTTAACGGCCTTTGACGGTAGTATTACGGTTCGTACAGACGAAGCTGTTTTAGGATTGCTAGCTTTCTTCTGATCGGCTATTTTGACATGATCATAGTCAAGCGTACCGGTGATGTCTACTACCCATCTACCGTCTTGCTTGTATACATCATCAAACCCAAGAGACGTTGCTTCGCCAATTCGTGAGCCAGTTAGATAAAGCCATTCGCACAATTGAGCATAAGTGGTATTATGTGCATAAGCGTAATTAAAAAGCGCCTTAAGCTCGTCGTCCTCCAAAAATTTATTTTTAATTTTGACCCCACTGACAGGTGTCTTGTAATCAATCTCGATACCGTCAACGGGGTTCTTTTTTACATAGGAATTTTTAACAGCAAACTCCATAACGGTGTGACAGAAGTATTTGTATTTTGAAGCGTATCCGCTCGATATTCTTCTATCACCATACATAAGATCTTCAATGAACTTAATAATCGCCTTTGACGTAATGCGTTCTACTAGAGCGTCTTCACCGAAGTAATCACGCATTACTTTAAGCATAGTTAAGTGATTGTAGTAGGTTGACCGCCGCACACGATTTTTAGATTCAGCTTTATACTCATCAAGCACCTGTCCAAGCGTAACCCCGTGAGTTATAGTGCCTTGTTGAACCTCATTTAGTTTCTTTTCGATTTTCTTATTGAGCACAATTCTAGCTTGCTTGACAGTGCTTTTACGCTTATCCGGAATACCAACAGTCACTCGCTTCAGTTTGCCCGTTAGCGGGTCTTTATACCTGTCAACCAGACGATATTTTTTACCTGATTTTTGAATAAACATGTTTTCACCTCCTTTCATCGAATGTGTGTTCTCTAGTAGTACTTTTTAAACCCGTCGATTTCGACGGGTTAATTTGTTTGTTATAATTAAGTAAACTAATGTTCGAGGTGCAAAAATGTCTGATGAAAGCCCATTTGAAATTATCGATGGTCAGGTTATATTACATGATAGCTTTCAAGGAGTCGACAGGACGGTTCTAAATAGTGAACAGGTAGCCGCAATTGAGTTACTTATTCAAAAATACATTTGCAAAGGTCATAGCCAAAATTAGTTAAATTAATATACGAGCTCACTAAATTACATGTATTATTTTCATACTCAGCAGGCTTATTAATAGTTGCTCTGAGTATTTTTTCAATTATTGCATATTTGTCATCACTTTTGTTCAGCCTGTTAGATTGCTTATCATTGGCAATACCCAAAGAAACTAAGATGTCAAGAGATGAGTTAAAACTATTAACTATTTTTGAATTGGGCATTAAACATTAAATTTTGAAAAGGGCGAAAGCTCGGATAAGCGGCCCGTTTAGGGTGAAAGCTAAAAATAAGGAAGAGGGAATTTTTAAGATGAGAAACTCAAAGGAACTATTGGTAGTGGACGGAAAATTTGTAGGTACGTATTGGCAATGGTTAAAGAATCAGCTATCTGGTTGGGATAGAATGCCGTGGATTCTATTTGCATTCATTGTAGGGGCACAGTTAATGAACTTTGCTCTAAATCAAATTAATTGGCTATCAATGGTAAGTCTCTTTGCGACAATTGCGGGCTCATTATGTACGTGTGCTATGGCCGCTTCAGGTACGGATCCAATTACAGGGGAAAGAATGACTTCCCGTAGTATCAACGGTCTGTTTGGTGCGATTTCATTGATTGGTTTTATTATTGTTAATCTAGCACAGCAGCATTACTTTGCGGCGTTCGATCAGTTAGTATTTTTCTTCTTGATTGATGTTGAGTTACTGTTCACGTGGAGAACGTGGGGACGCGGGGATACTGCTGATATTAAGAAACTGACTAAGCGGGGTTATCTCTATACATTCTTATCTATGGTGATTGCTTGGATCTTACTATACTTTGTTGGCGTTGTCCTAAATGATCAGCAACCTATATTTGATAGTCTCGTATTGGCCATGGGTGCCGTAGCAAGTTGGTTATGCTTCCGCCGATACTCATTCACTTACAAGATTTGGCTGTTGAGTGACGTGGCACAAATCCTGCTGTTCGTAACAACTATCGTACAAGCTGGATTTAGCGGTACCGCACTCGCAATGACACTTAATTATGTATTTTATTTTGCTACATCAGTGTTGGGTCTATTTAATTGGAAGCCTACTAAATAAGTAATAATAAAGAGGATTGGGAGGCCAGTCCTTTTATTTTTATAGACCCGGTTTGTAAAATTAAGTTAGAAAAACAAAAAAGCCATTTGTGATAGACTTTTGAGTATCCCTAATCAAAAGAAA
>NZ_CANCWN010000014.1:0-49522 GCF_947381485.1 Limosilactobacillus avium
GTGGTAACACCATTAAAGACCTTGATGGTTTTTTCTGTCCACTTAAATGTTCAACTTAAATTTTACAATCTGCCAAATATTAAAACCCTTTTCATTATATTGGAAGACTAAAAATATAAAAGTTGATTCGCGAAACATAATATTTAATTCTGCTTTAGGCTCCCCATCTTTATTTTCCCAGGTTTGTGAGACTAAATCCTGATAATTAAATTTTGGAAAAGACATACTTTCCTTATTAATTCCCCGGGCATTAAATTGAATCGTTTTCATAATAAATGAACCTTTATCCAGTTCAGAAATATTATCTAATTTATTCCCCTTACTCAAGCCAAGCATGCGACGCGCAACCATATTATTTAAGTTCTTAGAAAACTTCTCACCAGTTTTAAGCTGAATCCCTAATTCATTAGCTATACTAATAACGTCCTTACCAATATATGGTTCAAATCTTTCAATTATTAGCTCGCGTAGACTTTTATTTTTTATTTCAATAGGATTTTTTATGATGGCATCGTTATCTTCATCACCAAGGATATTCTTGCGCAGGATTTGCGTCATATACCCTGTCTTAAAAGAGAAAGCACGCTGCTTTGCGGGAATATTAGAATGAGGTTGTGGACGAGTACTCTTTTTATTTTTTCCTTTTGTGCACGCTGATAAGTAGTTTGTTAAACTTTCACTTAATTTATCAGCTTTACCTTCATTAACATAATTATAAATCACTTCCCAATCATGCTTAATGATTTTATAATCAACAGGATTCTTACTCATTTCAAATAACGCAACATTACTAAAAAACCATTTATCACGAGGCTTATTCTTAAAGTATTCATAGAATGCTAATTCAATAACTTTATTCTTGTGCAAAAAATGGCTGTCTTCAAATGTCTCATTAACTAACTCATCGTAATTAATTATATTAAGCACCAGTCTTTCTTTAGCGCTATATTTACTTCCTCTTTTTAATTTCTTATATGGCGTAGCCTTTAGCTCTGCTACTCCTAAGTCAGGTTCACTAGCCGAATCTTTTTCTTTTCCAAAATAAGCTTCAAATAAATCTCCAATACTATTTTTGGTATTTTTTAAGTTAATGCCATACTTATCAGCAAGTTCACCAAAAGGTACATTGATTATTTTTCTAGCCAGGTTATGTACCTCTTCTTTTGATTCATATTTTTTCATTACTTGTTGCTCCCATCAGAGTGTGTATAAGTTGATCAATTTCCGCACTTACGGTATTATATAATCATATAATACATATGAGTGCAAAAGTAGAGAGGATAATTCAAAAAATGAAAGTACTAGAATTATTTGCTGGTGTTGGCGGATTTAGGATTGGTCTTGAGAATGCAGATTCAAAGATGTATAAGACACTATGGTCTAACCAATATGAGCCAGCACGAAAAAGCCAAGATGCATTTGAAGTTTATGATTATCATTGGCCAGATACTGATAATATCAATATTGATATTCAAAAGATTCCTAATGAAACATTTGCTAAAATGGATGCGGACATGATTGTTGGTGGATTTCCTTGCCAAGATTACTCAGTAGCTCGTTCATTAAGTAATGAGATGGGGATTCAAGGTAAAAAAGGAGTTTTATTTTGGGAAATTATTAGAGTTTCTCGCATCATTAAGCCTAAATACTTAATCTTAGAAAATGTTGATCGATTACTTAAGGCACCGGCTAAACAACGTGGACGTGATTTTTCAATTATGTTGTCCGCTTTCAACCAGCTTGGATATTCTGTAGAGTGGCGTGTTATTAATGCCGCTGATTATGGTCGACGGCAACGTCGTCGTAGAGTTTACTTTTTTGTTTTTCGTAATGACTTGCCATATGCAAAGATGCTAGATGATAAATATGAGCACAATAATAGTCTTGAAGACTTATTAAATGAGTCACGGTATGATAAATACATTTATACTGATGGCCTTTTTGCCAAACAATTTCCTATCCAAAAAAGGGCATATAAGGGTCGGAAAGCTTACTATGAGTTACCAAAAGATATTGTAGAGGTCTCAGATAAGTTTACAGGTAAAGTATTTAATACCGGTATAATGCGACATGGTCGTTATTTTACAATTGATACTAAAGCTACTGGTAAAGAAAAACCAATTCCATTAAAGGACACTCTTCAGAAAGAAAAAGATGTGCCTGATAAATATTACGTTACCGATAAACAAAAAATCAAGAAGTTCGCCTACCTTAGGGGACCTAAGCGAATCAATCGTACTAGTCGTGATGGCCATAAATATATTTACAGTGAAGGTGGTATGTCACCTTATGAGGACTTAAATTTACCTAGTCGAACGATGTTAACTTCAGAAGGCTCTGTTAACCGCTCAACTCATTGGTTAAAAATCAATGGTAAGTATCGCTTATTAACACCAGTTGAAGCAGAAAGACTACAAGATTTCCCTGATAACTGGACTAAATACAAAAAAGTTGATGGTGAAGTCAAAGAAGTATCCGATAGGATGCGGATGTTTTTTATGGGAAATGCATTGGTTACAACTATTATTAAGCGAATTGGTTTACAACTAAAAGAAATTGAAGAGATGTCAAATAACAATTAATATACCATAATCAAAAAAGCTCCATTCGAAATCTTTATCAAATTCCGAATGGAGCTTCTAATTAAAAAGACTTTTTGTCACAGCTATTTTTGTACGCAAAACCAACTAATTGCTTTATTACTTAACAACTAGCAGGTATAGTGATTAATTTATTTAGTAAATTCCATCGTAAGCCTTTTGGAAGAGCTTGATGACGTCTTCCTTGGTCCCCTTGCGAGGGTTGGAGAAGGCATTCCCGTCCTTGAGGGCATTTTCAGCCATCAATTCGAAGTCTTCTGGCTTTGCGCCAATGGCCTTGATGGAGTCCGGAATACCAATGGCCTTAGCCAGTTCACGCATCCCGTCGATGGACTTGTGAGCGGCTTCCATCGTGGTCATGCCAGTGGTGTCGTAGCCCATGATTTCAGCCAACTTAGCAAAGCGGTCTGGGCAGGCGATGATGTTCCATTCTTCAACAACTGGCAGCATCAGTGCACAGCAGACACCGTGAGGAGCGTCGTATTGACCACCCAGTTGGTGTGCCATGGCGTGGACGTAACCCAGGTTGGCGTTGTTGAAGGCCATGCCGGCAAGCATTTCCCCTTCAACCATCTTGGTCCGGGCTTCCACGTTGTGACCATTAGCAACTGCTTCTGGCAGGTACTTTTGGATGATCTTGATGGCCTTTTCACATTGGCTATCGGTGATGTCGTTGTGGTCAACGGAAACAAATGGTTCCACCGCTTGGACGTAAGCATCCAAACCGGTAGCGGCAGTGGTTGCTTGTGGGATGTCCAGCATCAGCATTGGGTCGTTGAAGGAAACCAGTGGGATGTTCCGCCATGAAACCACGACGAACTTCAGGTGGGTTTCTTCGTTGGTGATAACGGCGTGACGGGTCAGTTCGGAACCAGTCCCGGCAGTCGTGTTAACCGCCATCAGTGGTGGCAGTGGCTTTTCCAGGGTTTCGATACCGGCAAGCTTAGTAATGTCGTCACCGTTCGTCAGGATAATACCAATCCCCTTACCACAGTCGTGAGCAGAGCCCCCACCAACGGTGATGATACTGTCACAGCCATTGTCCAGGTAGATTTGCTTACCCTTCTTGATGTCGCGAATCTTTGGGTTTTCTTCCGCACCATCGAAGACAACGTATTCAACGCCCGCAGCCTTCAGGGAGTCCAGGGTTTGGGCAACCGGACCATTTTCCAAGTTAACGATGTGGCCACCAGTTACGACCAGAACCTTGTGCATGTTGAGCATCTTTGCCCGATCACCAATCTTCTTGATAACACCGGGGCCAAAGAAGTTAACACTTGGCATCAGAAAATCAAATTGACGTTCCATTAAATAACAACTTCTCTCTTTAATTTTTTACGTTCTAATAATTACACATTTCAGGAATCTTTGCAACAATTTTCACGAACCATTTTCTTTGATTTATCGCATTCTAATGCGGTTTCAGAACGTAGTAACGTAGTAAATCTCGATTTTTATCACAAGTGTTGCGTAAAAAGCAGCCGGCGGATTTTAACACCGCCAGCTGCTTTTTGTTTATAAGACATTTTCAAATTCCTGACGAAGCAGGGCTGCCTCATCATCATGAGTATGCAGGCGATAATCAGCCGTGGCCAAAGAGTCACCCGGCATCAAGCTGATCTGCGGGTTAACCGCCAGCTGCTTCATCTTGAGACCAGTGACCACTAGGCGCATTGCCGCCTGGGCCTGACTGCCCCCGTGACCGCCAAAGGTGACCAGGCTGACCGGCTTACCCTGCCATTCTTTGGCTAGGTAGTCAATCGCGTTCTTCAGTGCCGCTGGATAACCCCAGTTGTACTGGGGGAAGAGAAAGATGAAGCCGTCATACGACTGAACTAGCTTGCTCCACTTCCGGGTCTTGGCGTGAGTGTAAAGGCCGGTGAAGGGGATGTGCGGCTCATCCATCATCGGCAGGTTAACCTTCTTCAGATCAACCACGTCGAAGTGAACCTGCTTACTCTTCATCAACTGGACCCGCAGCCAGTCGGCTACCTGCTTACTCCGCCGGTTGGGCCGAACACTGCCAATCAGAATTGCCACTTTCTTCATATTACAATCACCTCAGCTCTAGTATAGTTCACCACAAAGGGACCGTCACACCTTACGCTTACTACTTGTGGTAAGGCAGGCCGTTGATAATCGTGAAGGCCCGGTAAATCTGCTCACTCAATACCAGCCGCATCAATTGGTGGGGTAAGGTAAAGCGGCCGAAGGAAATCTGGGTGTCAGCCCGCTTCAGCACTGCCGGGCTCAATCCCAGCGATCCGCCAATGACAAAGGTAATGTCGCTGTGGCCGTAAGTTGCCAGCTGGTTGATCTCCTTGGCAAACTCCTCAGATGTCCGTTCCTTGCCCTTGATTGCCAGGGCGTAAACGTACTCCCGGTCCTTAATCTTGTTGAGGATCCGTTCCCCCTCCTTGGCCATTACCTCATCCATCTCGGCCTGGCTCAGGGACTCGGGCGCTTTTTCGTCAGGCACCTCAACAACCTGGAACTTACAAAAGCGGCCCAGGCGCTTGCCGTACTCCGCAATTCCCGCCTTGAAGTACTTCTCCTTTAACTTACCAACACCAATTATTTTAATATTCAAGATATCCACCACTTTCCACATGTTTTCCACAAAGTTATCCACAGGCCGATTTGGGGAAGAAATATATCTCCGAATGTTCGCTTCTTAATTCACAAATAAAACGTTTTCTGAGAATGGACTTATCCACAGTTATCCACAAAAACAATCGTTCGCTGTTGATAACTATAATCATTGATATAAAGGCATTCAGTGGGGACAAAACGGAAAAGTTTTCCACTTATCCACTATCAATCCCACTGCCTGTGGATAACTTTTTTAACCGCTAATGTGCCGATTTTACGGCATTGTTTACCGGACTAAAAATTTTCCACTAGTTATCCACCTACTTATCCACAGAAAATATCAACAGCTTTTCTTTCATATTTCTCCCCTAAAATAACACGGCTTGTGGCATTTAAGCAACTTACCGTGGTTAAGCGAATGTTGACCTTTAAATAAAAGGTTAATATTCGGTTTTAAAGATGCATTTGCGGATAAAATCCGTCCTGGTTATCGACAAGGTAGGTAAAATAAAAAAGACCTCCTGCTGACTTTTACACAGGCAGGAAGTCATTTTAGTTAGGCGTAACTGTGGGCAATCTTACCGGCGACCGCAGAGACAATCGCTGCTAAGAGGTCGTCAATAAAGGTATTGACGTGTTGACCGTCGTGGTCGTACTTCGCAATAATCCCCTTCTTGACCCGGTCGAAGTAACCGAAGTTGGTTGTCCCAATCGTCCCGTAGATGTTGGCAATCTGGAGGGCCAGGGTTTCATCAACCCCGAAGACACCGGCGTCATTGACGATGATGCTCGACAGCGGCTCTGCAACCTCACCCTTCTCAGTTAGGCGGTCCAGTTCCAGCATGACCATTGCATTATTAAGGAGCTCCCGCTTGTGGAGGGCGTCTTGCAGGTATTCAGTGCACCGTTCCTTGGTTAGCTGGGGCTCAAATTCGATTTGCGACTCGTAAATAATGTCAATCAAGTCATCCAAGTTAACCCCCCGCTCCTTCAAGCGGTTAACGACAAATTCGTAGGCCTTCGTGTCCGGGTATTTAAATTTACGATTGTTCATTCATTTCACCGTCCTATTTCGAAATTAAGTTATTAGCCATTCTACCACTATTAGTACGGAAAGAATGGTTTAATGCTTCTTACAGAAAAAAGAAAAAGCAATCTTCTGAACATGGAACTAAGAAGATTGCTTTTCTTATCTATTCACCATCATCTTCCTGCTGGTTGTCGTCGGTATTGGCGGCTTCCTTAGTCAGGTGGAGGGTGGCCGTTTGCTGGTGGCCATCCCGGTAGAAGGTTACCTTCGTGGTGTCACCAACCTTGTACTTGTACAGGGCCGCCCGTAATTCGTTCGTGTTGTTGATCTTCTTGTCACCCAACTGGGTAATCACGTCGTACTTCTTCAAGCCCGCGTTATCAGCAACCGAGCCGTTCGCAACCTGGAGGATCACAACCCCCTTATTGACGTTGCTTGGCAGCTTAAGGACGGACTGCTGCTGGTCGGTGGTAACGCTGCTTAAGTCGGCCATCCCCAGCCCAAGTGCTGGCCGGGAAATCTTCCCCTTCTTGACCAGCTGGTTGATGATGCTGACCACCTCGTTACTTGGGATGGCAAAACCAATCCCTTCAACTGAGGAACCATCATTGTCAGAGGAGAGCTTCATTGAATTAATCCCGATTACCTGGCCGGCCATGTTAATCAGGGGGCCACCAGAATTCCCGGAGTTAATTGCCGCATCGGTCTGGATAACGGACGTCAGCGTGCCATCGGTCCCTGCCTTAAGGGTCCGGTTTTTGGCGGACACAATCCCCTTCGTGACGGTGTTGGCGTACTCACTACCCATTGGGGACCCGATTGCCAGGACATCCTGCCCGGCCTTGATTGAATTTGAGTTCCCAAAGGAAGCGACTTCCTTCACGTTCGCCGCGTTGATTTTCAGAACGGCCAGGTCCGTAGCGGAATCCGCCCCCACTAGTTGGGCGTCAACCTTCTTGCCGTTGCTCAGAATGACTTGGAGGGCGTTGGACCCCGAAACGACGTGGTTATTAGTAACGATGTACGCCGTGTTGCCGGACTTCTTGTAGATAACCCCGGAGCCCTCACTGGCGGTCTCCAGCTTGTTACTATCACTTGACGACGAGCCTTCCCCGCCCTGGATAGTTCCGAAGATTCCCAGCGCGCCGTTGCCCTGTTGGACCTTCTGCTTGTTAAGGACGCTGACCACCGTCGACTGGACGGAATCATAGGCCTTCGTCGACTGGGTGTTCAGGTTGGCCTTATTGCCGTTCACCTTGGTCCCGCCGGTCTTGTTTGACCCCATCGGTACCCGGGTGCTAACGGCCGCCTCATGGTGCTGGATGGCACCGTTAATGCCGAGCGTCACCCCGCCACCGATTAAGCCGGCTAACAAGCCGACCCCGGCAACTTTCGCCCAGAAACGGCGACTAACTGGTTTATCATCCTTCATTACTCATTCCTCCATCAGTAAATCTCACTTTTACCTTACCGGAAAGTTATGAAATTTCTTTGAATAAACCGTTACAGGACCATTAATTTGCTTGGCTGCTCCGGCTCAGCATCGTCGAGGCGGAAGTCGTGACCCACGCCAAAATCATGCTGCTCCATCATACTGGCAACGGTGAGGTGGGCCAGGGACCGCATGTTGTTATGTTGGCTGCGGTGGCCGAGGAAAATCTCCTTGGTCCGCCGGCCGACAACGCTCATCAAGGCATCGGCCCCCTCCTCGTTGGACAGGTGGCCCTCATCCCCCAAGATCCGCTGCTTGAGTGGCCAGGAGTACGGGCCCATCCGGAGCATTTCCGTATCGTGGTTACATTCCATCAGGTAGGCGTCCGCGTCCTTGATGGTTCCCGCAACCTGACTGGAGACGTAGCCAGTATCGGTCAGGATGCAGAAGGTCTTGTTGTCGTGGTGAACCTGGTAGAATTGGGGTTCCGCTGCGTCATGGGAAACCGCAAAGCTTTCGATATCCATGTCACCGAATTCCTTGACGCTGTTGGGCGCAAAGATAAACTTCTGGTCTGCCGGAATCTTGCCGACCTTGCTGGCCATCGCGTCCCAGGTCCCCTGGTTGGCGTAGACGGCCATCCCGTACCGCCGGGCGAGGACCCCGACACCGTGGCAGTGGTCGCTGTGCTCGTGCGTTACAAAGATGGCCTCGACATCGGCCAGTGAGCGGTTAATTTTATTCATCAACCCCTCAATCTTCTTCCCACTGAGACCCGCGTCAATCAGGATCCGGTGGTGGTTGGTCTCCAGGTAAGTAACGTTGCCGGTGCTCCCGCTTGCCAGAATGCTATAACGTAATGAATCGGTATCTGTCACCAAAAATTTCCCCTTTTTGCAATTATTTAATACTATCCATGTTAACGGTATCCGGTGAGGTCTTCATCACCGTGCTATTAAAGGCGTTGACGTTCAACCGCTGGGTCGTATCAGACGTCTTCGTCTTGATTTGCACTACCCAGGTCGGGACGTACACTGCCCGGTCGTGGTTATTCGTCGTCAGCAGCTTGGTGTAGCCCAGGATTGCCCAGCGAATCTGTGAATCGTTGGGAATCTGGTTGTGCCGGTATAGCCAGATAACCGCGTGCTGTTGGCTAATCGCCGTGGCCCGCTGCTGGAGCGTCGTCGGGTTCTCAACGTAGCCCTGCGTGTAGCCCGTTACCTGGTTGCCATTATTGAGGTGGAAACGGACCTGCCCATCATTATCTAAGATTGGCTGGCCCTTAACCATCTGCGTGTAGACAACCGTCTTCTTGTCAGAAAGCTGGGCGTTGTAGCGGTAATTGGTCCCCAGCGGCACTTGCCGGGCCGACTTGATTACCTGGTTGAGCCGGTAGTTCGGGTGGATGTGGCTAACCTTGATTGGTGAGTCAAACTCACTGTTGAGCTCGCTATCCGAGAAGCGGGCGGTCTGGTTCCGCAGCTTGGTCATCTGCTGCTCCAGTTGGCCCCCATCCCCGGACCGGGTTCCCGAAATGTAGTAACCGGAAGGCTGGTGCTTGGAAAGGGACGTATAGGTAATTGAATCCGCCCGCATTTCCTTCAAGACCGCGGTCTGGTGGCCTTGCTGACTATTTGAAATGGTGAACCGGCTCCCCTGAAAAAGGAGCTCACAGCCCACGATGATATCAAAGGCAAGGAAGGCAAACAGGAAAATCCATTGAATACGTTTAAAATTCATTTTCGTGCCCTCCTCACTTAATCAATTCCGTGTAGTTGATCCAGTTACCATGGTACTTCACAAAGTAAGATGGTGTTAACTTAACGACCTTCTTATTCTTGCTGTCGGTCTTCCACAGGTAACCGACCCGCAAGCCCTTAACTTCCCTAAAGTGGGGACTGGCATGCAGCTGGTCCAAGACGACCGTGCTGGACGGCAGGCGGACTTGCTGCTGGTCGATTGGCAGTGGCACCTGGACGGAGTAAATACTCATCTGGCAGCGCTCGGTCCCACCACGGGTCAGGCGTAACTTGATTGTCCCGTAACCGTCGCTGTTAAAGATTGGGAAGTCATCGACGTAGCTGCGGTAGGTTAACTGCCGCTGGTGGTCGTTGACCCCGTCAAAGCGGATGTTCCCCAGCTGGACCCCCGTCTTAACAAGGCGGTTGTAGAAGTACGAGTACAGTTGTTCATTGGTCCGCTTATCGTCGTTGTTCAAGAAGGCCTTGTAGTTGACCGTTCCCCGGTCCTGGTTAAAGGTCATCCGTCGGTTGGTCCCGTTTGAGTAGACGATGTTGTCACCATTATGGTTGGTCGTAATGTTGCCGTGCTGGGTGCTGCTCATCAGGTTCGTCGACAGGGTATCAATATTCTGGTTGGTTACCTGGAAGGCAAAGGTCGGCAGGCTAAAGCCCCGTGGGTAGGTCATTACCGTCTGCCCGTTAACGATTTTATGGTCAACGGGGATCCGGTTAGCATCCTTAGCAATGTTTTGAACCTTGTTAAAGTTACCCTTGCTGAGCCGCAAGCGGTAAACCCCGTAGTGGTGGTCACTCAGCAGGTAGATTTCCCGCGGCCCACCGAGGGGGATCACGATGTGGTTAATCTGGTTGACCTGGTCGCTATTGATCGACTGGGAGAAGGTCTCGTTGAAGACTACCGTTGGCACCCCATCCGGGTAGCTCATCATCAGTGAGTTGCGCCGCCGCAAGTAACTCAGGTAGACATCACTGTTATTGCTTTTGACGGTCGAAACCCGGCCAAACTGCCAACTACGGATGTTCTCCTTGAGCTTGCGAATCAGGTTGACCTGGGGGTTGTACAAAATCGCCTGACTGCCCCGCCGGTCAGTCTGAACCAGGTTGGTCGGCAGGTAGACATCCCCCATTGATTGGGTCGTAAATTGTTGGTTCGAGTGAATTAAGTTGTCATGCCGGGCGCCCTCGTATTGAAAAGGATTCGTCCAGACCAGTCCGGAAATCAGCAGGCTGATGATTACGACGAGCGCTAAGGCAAATGATAACCAGTTAGTCCTTAGTTTCTTGATCATCCCAGTCATCCTCCTCTTCATAAGGTACGTATGGCAGTGAAATATAGAAGGTCGAACCTTTGCCCTCGACACTATCGACCCAAATTTGGCCACCGAGCATGTTGACAACCTCCTTGGAAATTGCCAGGCCGAGCCCGGTACCACCCTGCTTCCGACTCCGTGCTTTATCAACCCGGAAGAAGCGGTCAAAGATCCGGCCCAGGTCCTTCCGCGGAATTCCTAGACCTTGGTCTGAGATACTCAGGATAACGTGATTATGCGTCTCCAGCAGGCGGGTTGTGATCACACCACCGTCTGGCGAATACTTGATCGCGTTATTCATGATGTTGTCAATTACCTGGGTGAATTTATCGGTATCGATTTCCACCCAGAGGTCCTTACTGGTGAAGTAACGCTCAATCGTGTACTTCTTGCTGTTCTCGTCATTCTCGTTCTTCTTAATGATCATGTCGAAGCGGTTCAGGATGTAGTTGAAGAGCTCCTTAATATTGACGTATTCCAGGTTCAACTTGGTGGTCCCGGAATCCATCCGCGACAGACTCAAGAGGTCGTTGATCATCCGGATCATCCGGTCAGTCTCGTTTTGAATCACCGTCAAGAACTTCGGGGCAATCTCCTTATCCTGCCAGGCCCCGTCGCTCAAGGCCTCGACGTAGCTGTGGACACTGGTCAGGGGGGTCCGGAGCTCGTGGGAAACGTTGGAAACGAACTGCTTCCGTTCCCGCTCTTCCTTTTGCTGGCTGGTGACGTCATGGAGGACACAAACCAGCCCGCTGACGAAGCCCGATTCCCGCTGAATTGGCGAGAAGTAGGCATTTAAGATCAGGTCAGTTCCCTCGTTAGACATGTCAATGATCATTTCTTCCTGGTCCGTGTTGATCAACTGGCGGACGGTGTAGTCGTGGCGGATGTCTAAGACGTCAATGATTGACTTCCCAATCAAATCGTCCTCATGGTCAACGCCGAGCAACTGGAGGGCCATGTTATTGACGATGGTTACGTTGCCCCGCCGGTCGGTCGCCAGGACCCCGTCGGACATGTGGGACAGGACGCTGTCAAGCCGCCGCCGTTCTGAATCCGACGACTCCTGGGCCTCCTCGACCCGCACGGAGAGGTTGTTAACCGCCCCGGCCAGTTGGCCCAGTTCATCATTTCCCATGACCCGGACCTGCCCGGAGAAGTCCCCACGGGCGATCCGCAGCGTTTGCTTCCGCATTTCTTCAATTGGCCGCGTTATTTCCTGGGAAATAAGAATAGCCAAGAAGAGACTCAGGGCAATGGTAATCAGAGCCGCCGACAGGTAAATCAGGGTAATACTGTTGATGTTGGAGTATACCCCTTCCAGGCTGGCCCGCAGGTATACCGCCCCGACAACGTTATTATTACTATCGTTTAGGGGAATAACGTTAACGTAGTAGCGGTTATGGTTGGAACTATCATAAATATTTTCGGAGTGGGTCCGGTTATTAACCAGGGTCGCCTTGACCGTACCATCGGTAGTCTTCTGGCCCACGATTCCCCGGGTATCGCTCGTGCTGGTACTCCGGATAATCCCCTTACTGTCAATTACCCGGATCTCCGAGATGTTGTTGTTATTGACTTCTGACAGGATCTGCCGCATCTGCTGGTTGGCCTTCTTCTTGTTGGGCCGGGAAAGCTGTTCGCTCAAAGAATTATCAACGTACGACGGCAGTTCAATGGTTTGTTTAAACGTATTCAGGTTTTGATGCTCCAATTGACGCACAAAAACCGCCCCGACGCATTCCAACGTTAACATCAGCATTAACGCAAACACGAGGGCGATTTTTACCCGAATCGATTGATAAAATTTTAGCTTGCTATTCACAACCGTTCAGCCTCTAATTTTGATCAGGATTTGCTAAGTAGTAACCAACACCCCGCCGGGTAATCAACCATTGTGGCTGACTTGGATTATCCTCAATCTTTTCACGAAGCCGCCGGACAGTAACGTCTACCGTCCGGACATCACCGAAGTAGTCGTACCCCCAGACGGTCTGCAGGAGGTGCTCCCGGTTGATGACCTGACCAATGTGTTGGGCCAGGTAGTGGAGCAACTCGAACTCCCGGTGGGTCAGGTTGATATTTTCGCCCCGTTTAGTAACGGTGTAGGCTTCGGGGTGGATAGTCAAGTCGCCGACCTTGATGTCGCTGTTCTTATCCTCTTCCGCCGGGGCCTTCAGCGTGGCCTGCCGCCGCAGGTTAGCCTTAACCCGGGCAACCAATTCCCGGTTAGAGAACGGCTTGGTGACATAGTCGTCGGCACCGAGTTCCAGGCCGAGGACCTTGTCCAGTTCCGAGTCCTTCGCGGTGACCATGATGATTGGCATTGTGTGCTTGGCCCGCACCCGCTTGGCAACTTCCAGGCCGTCAATCTTTGGTAGCATTAGGTCCAAGATAATCAGGTCGGGGTCCTCAGACTCAACCTTTTCCAGGGCTTCCTCGCCGTCAAAGGCAACGACGACCTCGTAGCCTTCCTTTTCCAAATTAAATTTTATGATATCTGAAATTGGCTTTTCATCATCAACAACAAGAATTTTCTTCGCCATATCAATAGTCCCTCCGTTGGGTATAATTGATCAAAAATTTAAAACCTTCATTATTAAGCTAGCTCAATTATAGCACAGGTCCCGAAAACTTTTTTAGCAAAAGCCGTTGACAATTCATAGTATTGATGGTAGATTAATAAAGTACCTTGTTAAGAGGTCATGGGCAGTTAGCTCAGCTGGCAGAGCAACGGACTCTTAATCCGTGGGTCCAGGGTTCGATCCCCTGACTGCCCATCAGAGGTTTACAGAGATTGAGGTTTCCTCAATCTCTTTTTTTGTTTTCCGGGAGGTATTGATGATGGCACAAAAGACGGTCCTTAGTGAAATTCAGGTTACTCTCGACGTAATTGGTGGCAAGTGGAAGCCGTTGATTCTCCACTACCTGGAAACCAACGGGACCAGGCGCTACAGCGAGATCCTTCATTACCTGGAAACGGCGCCAAAGAAGACCTTGACCGCACAGCTAAGGGAGTTGGAAGCGGCCGGAATTATTAGCCGCAACGTCATCCCCACCGTCCCCGTCCAAGTTGAATACGCCGTGACCGCACACGGCCAAACCCTCTTTCCCATCCTCGATGTCATGTGCTCTTGGGGCTATATCAACGGAAAAGGCTACGGTATTAAGCACCGCACCTGTGAATATAGTGAGGCTACTAAGCAGGTTAAAGAGGAACGGCTGCGCAAGCTCAACCAGCTCTACGCCGCTGACCACCACCCCACCAACCAGGGTACTTCAAAGTAACCTGGGAAATAAAAAGTGCCGTCTTGTCGACTCAGCACTGGTTAACTATCATGAAAAGTGTAGTTTAACTAGTCAGATTCGAAAGGACGGCTTTTCTTATGAAACAAATTAACCTCGGTGCAACCAGTCTGAAGATCCCGGCAATGGGACTGGGGATCATGCGGATGGAAGCTAAGACCCCGGCCGAAGCGGCCAAGGCGGTCGACACTGCTTTTGATAACGGCATCAACTTCATCGACTCGGCTGATATTTACGGTCAGGGCAAGTCGGAAGAAGTGCTGGGCCAGGCCCTCAAGCTGTCAAATGCTAAACGGACGGACCTTTTCATCCAATCTAAGGTCGGCATCATCGTTGACCCGGCCCGGAGCAACGGTAGCTTTGTCTTCGGCAGCCGCTACGAATTCACCAAGCAGCACATCCTGGAGGCTGTTGATGGGGTCCTGAAGCGGATGGGGACCGACTACTTGGATGGCCTCCTCCTCCACCGGCCAGACCCGCTGATGGACCTGGACGGCATCAAGGAAGCCTTTGACATCCTCCAGGCCAGCGGTAAAGTCCGCTTCTTCGGGGTCTCCAACTTCAACCCCCAACAATTTGCGATGGTCCAGGACAGCATCACCCAACACCTGATGTTTAACCAACTGCAGTTTGGCCTGAAGCACACGGGGATGATCGACTTCGGGATCAATACTAACATTGCTAATGCCGATGGAACCGACCACGACGGCGGCCTCCTCGACTACTGCCGGCACCACCACATCACCATCCAGGCCTGGTCGCCATTCCAGTACGGGAATTTTGAGGGCACCTTCATCGACAACCCGGACTACCCAGAACTGAATAAGAAGCTTGGTGAACTGGCCACCAAGTACGGGGTTGGTAAAAACGCCATCGCTGCCGCCTGGGTCCTCAAGCACCCGGCCCAGATCCAGTTGATCATGGGGACCATGAACCCGGCCCACATCGCCGACAGTGCCAAGGGCGCCGACGTCGACCTGACTAACCAGGAGTGGTACGACCTCTACCTGGCTGCCGGACACCAACTGCCTTAATTGAGGAGGAGTCATAATGTATCAAGCTAACCCCCACCGCTACCAACAGATGACCTATAACCGGGTTGGCAAGAGTGGCCTCAAGCTCTCCGCCATTGGTCTGGGCTTCTGGCACAACTTCGGTAGCGTTGACCCCTACGAAAATCAGAAGGCCATCGTCCACCAGGCGTTTGACCTCGGAATCACTTACTACGATCTCGCCAACAACTACGGCCCGGTCCCCGGCAGTGCGGAGGAAAACTTTGGCCGGATCATGGCCACCGATATGAAGCCCTACAGAGACGAGATGATCATCACCAGTAAGGCCGGCTACGAAATGTGGGACGGCCCATACGGCAACTGGGGATCGCGCAAGAGTATCATCGCCAGTGCCAACCAGAGCCTCAAACGGCTCCAACTGGACTACGTAGACATCTTCTATTCCCACCGGCCAGACCCGGCGACGCCAATTGAAGAGACTGCTGAGGCTCTCGACCAGCTGGTCCGGGAAGGCAAGGCCCTCTACATTGGAATCTCCAACTATGATGGTGCCCAGACCGCCGCGATCACCAAGGTCTTTAAGGACCTCCACACGCCATTTATCATCCACCAGCCCCGCTATAACATGTTTGACCGCCACATCGAGGGTGACTTGTTACCGGTGCTGGAGAAGGAAGGTAAGGGCGCGGTCTGCTTTAGTCCCCTGGCCCAGGGGTTATTAACCAACCGCTACCTCAACGGCATCCCGGCTGACTCAAGGGCTGCCAAGTCGACCAGTCCCTTCCTCCACCCGGATCAGGTTGAGCAAACCATCGATACCGTCCGGCAGTTGAACGAAATCGCCAAGCAGCGGCACCAGACCCTGGCCGAGATGGCTCTGGCCTGGGACCTCCGCCAACCAGTGATGGCATGCGTCCTGGTGGGCGCTAGTCGGCCAAGTCAACTGGTTGACAACGTTAAGGCCCTCAATAACCTCAAATTCACCGCTGACGAGCTGGCCGCCATTGACCAAGTGCTCGCCAGTCAACAATAACCGCATAATAATTAAGGCCACCGCAGGAAAACCGCCGGTGGCCTTATTACTATTTAAATTGATCGTGAACATACTGGGCATAGAGTGGCGTGCTCTCCAGCAATTCCTGGTGGGTGCCGACGCCCGATACCGTCCCGTGTTCGATAAAGTAAATCTTGTCAGCATCGACAATCGTACTCAGCTGGTGGGCAATCACCAGGGTGGTCCGCCCCTGCATCAAGTCGCCAAGGGCTTTTTGAACCATTGCCTCGGATTCAGCATCCAGGCTGGCCGTGGCCTCGTCGAGCATTAAGATCTTGGGGTCACGGAGGAAGGCCCGGGCAATCGCAATTCGCTGCCGCTGGCCCCCGGAAAGCTTGATTCCCCGCTCCCCAATTTCTGTTTCCAGCTGGTCGGCCATTTGAGAGACAAAGCCATCGGCGTACGCCATCTTGAGGGCCCACCAGAGTTCATCATCACTCACCGACCGGCGGAGTCCGTATGTCAGGTTATCCCGGATGGTGCCCGGCATTACCGCGGCATCCTGGCTGACCAGACCGATTTGTTCCCGCCACTTGGCCAAGTCGAACTGATCAATGTCTTCATCGCCCAGCAGGACCTTACCGGCAGTCGGCTGGTAGAAACGTTCAATCAGGGAGAAGATGGTCGTTTTCCCACCACCAGACGGGCCCGCAAAGGCGATCACCGCGTTGGGTTTCGTCGCAAAACTGATGTCCTTGAGAATCGGCTTACCGGGCTCGTAGGCAAAGTCAACGTGGTCAAACTTCAGTGGCTTTGCCGCGATTTCCTGTTCGGTCTTGTCGCTAACAAATTCCTCGGGTTCGGCCAGCATCTGCTGGATTCGTTCGGTGGCCCCACTTGTCTTGGCCATGTCGGTAAAGAGCTGGCTGACGATGATTACCGGACTGAAAATCTGGAACAGGTACATCAGAAACGATACCAGTGCCCCCATGGTAATCTGGTTGTTCATTACCCGAATGGCCCCATAACCGAGGACCAAAAGGAACATTACCATCATCATCATGTTAGTAACCGGCAAGGTGACGGAATTGACGATGGCTTCCTTGGCCCCAATCCTGTAGAGGTTGCGAATGCGCTGGTTTCCCCGGGTAAGCTCGTGCTGCTCACCATTTGAGGACTTGACCAATCGCACCTCTCCGAGCACGTCGGTGGAGTCGCTGGCGAACTTAGCCAGCTTATCCTGGCGGATCCGACCGATTCGGCGGGACCAATTCATAATTGGCATCATCACCAGGATAATCAGCGGGACGGTGACGAACATCAGGATGGTCATCCTCCAGTCCATCGCCAGCATGATGACCAGGGCGCCGACAAACTGGAGGATTGAGGTCATCGCGTTGGGGAAGGTCGACGCAAGGAGTTCCTTCACCTGTGAGGTATCGTTGACCAGCCGGGAGCTGATTTCCCCGGTCTTGACATTGTCAAAGTACTTTACCGGCATCTTAAGCAGCTTCTGCCACAACTGTTTCCGCAGCTTGGCCACTACGTTCTCACCAAAGATCCCGAGCAGGACTCCTGAAACGGCACTGGTAATCAGTCCAGCAATAAAGATAACCACCGTTAAGATTGCCAAAGTTGGGCTAATACTACGGAAATTATTGATCAGCCGCTGGGCCAGTTGCGGCACAAACAGGTTGGCCGCTGTCGAAATAAAGCCCAGCAGGACCCCGACCACGAGCCGCCCGTATTTCGGGTGGAGGTGGTTGATCAGTCCAAAGAACTCACGAAAATTGAACTTTTTCCTTGGCATTTTGTAAGCCTCCTAACAATTAAGTATCTAACTGTTTTAAACGACTTACATTAAAACACATAGGCATCTAACTGTCAACAAGATAATTTACTTTTCTAGGTCCCGGTTAATTTTCTTCATCGCCGTCACCATTGCGTCGATATCTTCTTCTCGCAGATGATCCACAATCTGTGAGTAGGCCTGGTCAAAGACCGTCTTGATTTTCGCCGTTTTGGCGACGCCGGCATCTGTCAAGAAAATCCGCTTGATGCGGGCTGATTCCTGGTCGTTTTTCCGGACAATATAACCGGCCCGTTCAAGATTCTTCAACATGCTGGTGACGCTGGCGTTGCGGAGGTGGAAATAGTCACCGATTTCCCGTTGAATCAGGCCAGGCTTTTTTTGGATGTACAAGAGGGTCCGGGCCTGTTGCGGTGTTAGGTCTAGTTGTGGCGAAAGGCTAATGTAGAAGTGTTGCATGTTAATCATGTAGGTCCGCAACAGGCGGTTCATCAGCTCAAAACGCTCTTTTTTGCTGGTCATAAAATTACCCCTTACTTTAGAATTTATCCTTACTATTAGCTTATAACAGTTAGATACCTAAGTAAAATACGAAATAATTTTAAAAAGGCCTTGCAAAAAAGGGGAAAAGTTGATATTATAATTTGTGTTGTCAATATGACATGGGCAGTTAGCTCAGCTGGCAGAGCAACGGACTCTTAATCCGTGGGTCCAGGGTTCGATCCCCTGACTGCCCATCACTAAGCACTCGTTTCGGCGGGTGCTTTTTTTGTCACCAAAAAAGGTGCCAGTCCTCGGCAAGGCCGAATACTAGCACCATATCACTATTATTTTTCATCCAACAAGCGCTGCCGGGCTTCCTTGAGCTCCGCTGCCTCCTGTTCGTTCAGTTCTGGGTACGAGAGGGGCAACTTTTCAATCCGCTTGGTGATAATGTCTGAAACAATCAGGCGGGAATACCACTTGTCGTCCGCCGGGATAACGTACCATGGGTTCTCCTTCGTGGCGGTGGCGTTAATTGCCTTCTCGTAGGCCGCCTGGTACTGGTCCCAGTACTGGCGTTCCCGAATATCCGCCGCCGAGAACTTCCAGTTCTTTTCCGGCCGGTCAATCCGGGACAAGAACCGCTTCTTCTGTTCATCCTTAGAAACGTGCAGGAAGAATTTCAAAACAACATAGCCGTTACGGGTCAGGTACTTCTCGTACTCACGGATATCCTGGTAGCGTTTCTCAAAGAAGTGGTCATCCACGTCCTTTAAGGAGTAAATGCCAGGGAGGTTGCTATTCAGGATAATTTCAGGGTGGACCCGGGACACTAAGACATCCTCGTAGTAAGACCGGTTGAAGACCCCGATGTCCCCACGAAGGGGCAGCTCCCGGGTAATCCGCCAGAGGTAGTCATGGCGCAGTTCCTTAGAAGTGGGCTGCTTAAAGTTGGCGACCTTAAAGCCAACCGGGTTAACTCCCGAGAAGATGTGGGCAATCATACTGTCCTTCCCCGCGGCATCCATCGCTTGGAAAACGACCAGGACGCTGTAGTGCCGCCGGGCGTACATCTTCTTTTGGGCCTCCCGGATCCGCTTCAGATTCTTCTTAACCTGCTTCTTGATCTTCTTCAGCTCATCACTTGAGTCCGTAACAAAGGTCGGCGCCTTCTTAATCTTAAAATCATTACTGGTATACCGATACTGTTTTGTGTCCATCGCAATTCCTCCTTTTCCGTCTTCCTCAATCATATACCAAATAGCCGTCACCCGGGTAATTATATTTTTTTGTTGACAAAAAGTAACTAACTCGGTATAGTATAGCCAAGTTTAGAAACGAAGGGAGTAATCATTATGACTAACGCAATTTTTGCCAAGGCTGCTACTTGTTGTGCATGTTGTGCGAACGCCAACATGCTATTTGCGTTACCCTATGATTACTCAGCGGGAAGACGGCAAAGTTAACAACAAGTAGCTTTTCCGTTTTAAATATTTTCCAAGTAAGAGTTCTCAGAGTGCGCGCACTGGGAACTCTTTTTTTGTTGCTAAACGAATTGCGGAATTATGTAAATTAAAGAAAGAGAGCATTAAAAATGCAAGCACTACTTATTATCATCATCGCCGCCGCCATTATGGCCGGCATGATTTACCTCCACCGTCGCCACTGGGGCTTTAACAAGCTCGTCTTCTTGGCCCTGGTCTTGGGAATCATCGGTGGCGCGGCCATTCAACTAATCTATGGTCCCACCAGTAAAACCGCCACGACGGCCATCGATTGGATCAACATCGTCGGCAACGGCTACATTGCCCTGCTACAAATGCTGGTGATCCCCCTGGTCTTCGTTTCCCTCGTGGGCGCCTTCACTAAGCTAAAGAAGCAAACGAACCTGAAGAAGATGACCACCAATGTCTTGGGAATCCTCCTTTCCACCACCGCCGTGGCCTCCTTCATCGGGATCATGAGTGTCCTGGCCTTCAACCTCCAGGGAGCTAGTTTCATCAAGGGGATGGCGGCCAACTCGACGGCCATTGACGCCATTAAGACCCACCAGGCAACATTAAAGGGTTTGACCCTTCCCCAACAGATCACCAACCTTTTACCCACCAACATCTTCGCTGACTTTGCCGGCACCCGGTCTTCCAGTACCATTGCCGTCGTAATCTTCTCCCTGATGGTCGGGGTGGCCTTCCTGTGGCTCCGCGATAACCAGCCGGATGAGGCCCGGATCTTTGCCAAGGGAATCGCCGCCCTGCAGGCAATCGTCAGCCGCCTGGTAAAGATGGTCCTTGAGTTAACCCCATACGGTATTTTCGCCCTGATGGTCAAGGCCACCGCAACCAGTAGTTTTGCCTCCATCGCCAAGCTGGGCACCTTCATCGTCGCTGCCTACGTGGCCATTGCCGTAATGTTTATCGTCCACACCATCATCCTGCTGGTCAACCGCATCAACCCGGTTGCCTACTACAAGAAGGCTTGGCCCGCCCTCATCTTTGCCTTTACGTCAAGGACCAGTGCCGGTACCCTGCCGTTAAACGTCAAGATTCAACGGGACTCGCTGGGGGTTAGTTCTTCCATTGCTAACTTTGCGGCCAGCTTTGGGCTGACGATTGGTCAGAACGGCTGTGCCGGAATTTACCCATCAATGGTTGCCGCAATTATCGCCCCAACTGCCGGAATTAACGTCTTCTCCTGGCAGTTTATCCTGACCTTGATTGCCATTGACGTCATCGCTTCCTTTGGGGTTGCTGGCGTCGGTGGTGGGGCCACCTTTACGACCCTGATGGTCCTCGGGACGTTGAACCTGCCCGTTGCCATCATGGGAGTCTTAATTGCCATTGATCCAATCATCGATATGGCCCGGACCGCCCTGAACGTCAACGATTCCATCCTTGCCGGGGTCGTAACTGCCAAGAACATGGGTGAGCTGGACCACGACAAGCTGGCTGACCAGTCCAAGATTGTCGCTAATGAACTATAATTTCCCGGGAAATATTTCCAAATATTGCACCCAAAAAAGAGGCACGGCTGATTGTCGTGCCCCTTTTTCAGGAGATACTTAGTTTATAAAAGGAGAAGTATTAAATGTTTTCTGGGTGACGTTGGATGTAAACAACCTTCGTGTCAGTGCATTCAAGGATACCGTGCATACCATCAGAACCACCGATACCAGATTCCTTAACACCAGCGTGGTAACCTTGCATAGCTTCGAAGTAGTTCCGGTTGACGTAGGTTTCACCGGCTTGAATTTCGTTAACAGCGTAGGCTGCCCGGTCAAGGCTCTTGGTAAAGATACCAGAGGTCAGGCCCATCGTGCTGTCGTTGCACATGTCAACGGCTTCTTCAAGGGTCTTGAAGGTCATAACTGGCAGAACTGGACCGAAGATTTCGTCTTGGATAGCAGAACCATCCTGCTTGACATTGGTCAAGATTGTTGGTTCGTAGAAGAAGCCCTTGCCGTCAACTGGCTTACCACCGGTAACAACCTTGGCACCTTCCTTAACAGCTTGCTTTACTTGGCTGTCAACCTTCTCAAGGGCGGCCTTGTTGATCAGTGGACCCATGCCAATCTTAGGGTTCTTAACCGTGTCGCCAACAGTGATCTTCTTAACAGCAGCAGTCAGCTTTTCCATGAATTCGTCAGCAACGTTTTCTTGGACGTATACCCGTTGAACGTTGTTGCAAAGTTCACCGTTGTTGTCGAACCGTGAGTTGATGATGTCGTTAACGGCTTCGTCTAAATCAGCATCGTCACAAACAACAGCTGGAGCGTTCCCACCTAATTCAAGGGAAACTTCACCAACGTGGTCAGCTGCGGCAGCCATGATCCGCTTACCAGCGCCAACAGAACCAGTCAAGCTGGCCATGCCGATCTTAGGGTTCTTGGAAAGTTCGTTCCCAACAACCGAGCCTGGTCCAGTAACAAAGTTTACAACCCCGGCTGGGATACCAACCTTGTCACAGAGCTTAGCAAATTCAAGGGCACCAATTGGGGTGTCAGAACTTGGCTTCAATACGATGGTGTTACCAGTTACCAAAGCTGGAGCCATCTTCCGGGCAATCAGGAAGAATGGGAAGTTCCAAGGCAGGATTCCGGCGATGACACCAATTGGCATCCGCTTCAGCAGAATTGTCTCATCCTTGTTGTCGGATTGGATAACTTCACCCTTGTAAGTCCGGCCAGCTGCTGCCATGTAGTCAAAGTAGTCGGCAGTGAAGTTTACTTCAGTTTCAGCAAGTGAACGAATCTTACCTTGTTCAACTTGCAGATTCTTGATCCATGGTTCTGGGTCCTTCCGAATTTCTTCGGCCAGCTTGTGGAGGTAGGTTCCACGGGTTGGTGCAGGTACCCGGTGCCAAGTCTTTTCAGCTTCCGTAGCGGCGTCAATTGCTTCACGGGTTTCTTCAACCGTGGCACTAGGAACGGTCCCTAAAACAGATTCATCGTTTGGGCTGATTACAGTAATCTTCTTGCCTGAATCTGTGTCAACAAATTTACCATTAATGTACATCTTGTAGTGTGGTGTAGCCATTTTATTGCTTCCTTTCAAGCGTACTATCTAATGCCTTAAACCAACTTTACTGGGCAAATTATTCGCCTGGCTTGTAGTCCTTGTCGATGATCAGAACTGGCTTGATGGTCTTGCCAGATACAGAGTCAGCGTTGGCTTCGTTGATTTGGTCGAAGTCGTAGAACTTTTCGGTCTTGTCGAAGTCGAACATGCCGAGCTTGTAGAATTCAATCAGACGTGGAATGTCAACTTGTGGAATTGAGTCACCCATGTTAACACCAACGATTGTCCGGTCAGCTGGGCAAAGGTCGTTCCAAGTGTTAACGTCGATGTGTTGAGCAGTAACGGCAATGGCAGCCAGAACACCACCTTGTGCTAAGGCTTGGATAGCGTCTTGCATAACCTTAGTAACACCAGTGGTATCAACGATGTAGTCAACACCCTTGCCATCGGTCAGCTTTTGGATAGCCTTAACCATGTCTTCGTCGTTAGTGTTGATAGCGTCAGTAGCACCCAATTCCTTGGCGAGGTTCAGCCGTTCTGGAACACGGTCAATTGCGATAACCTTCGTGCAGCCAGAAATCTTACCAGCCATCATAGCAGCCAAACCAACGGCACCAGTACCAGTTACGGCAATGGTGGAACCTGGTTCAGGCTTCAATGTGTTGAAGACGGTCCCAGAACCAGTTACGTAACCACAGCCCAGAGGTCCAAGCTTCCGCAGGTCAAGGTCCTTAGGTACCTTAACAGCGTTCCGCTCACGAACAACAGTGGTGGTAGTGAATGATGATTGGTCAAACATGTCATCAACTTGGTGGCCATCTTCAGTAAAGTGGGCACTGCCGTCAGGACGAACACCTGACAGGTTGTTAGCAGCGTAGTTCAAGCACTTCGTTGGCTTACCCTTCAAACAGTTGATACAGTTACCACAGCCATAGAATGACAGGATAACGTGATCGCCAGGCTTGAAGTCCTTAACTTCAGGACCAACCTTTTCAACAATCCCAGAACCTTCGTGTCCTAAGATAATTGGGTAACCAATTTCGGCATCACCCTTACGAAGGGCTTCATCGGAGTGGCAAATACCAGTTGCGACCATGTGAATTTGCAGGTCGTCAGCTTGCATATCAGCCAATTCAACGTCGTCACGAATATCAAACTTTGCACCTTTCTTATCTACAACAGCAGCTTTGATTTTCATAACAATACATCTCCTTAGATATATCCAATCGCTTTACAATGTTTACACTATCACAAAGTTTGATAATTTTTAGTTTTTCAAAAATGAGAGTTTTATTATTTATTGTTACACGCCTACTCATAGTATGGGTTAGGGCAACCTAAACTTGTGAAACTTTTTACTTGTCGAATGAAAAGGTTTTCATACGATTGTCGGAAAAGTTATAAATATAAGACAAAAAAAGCAGGTAAAGAATATTATTTCCTTACCTGCTTTATTTTATTTTAAATCTTGTTCACTGGGCGTTTGGTAAGCATGTTTGAGCTTACCAATCTGGTATTCACGACCGTTGTTGACGATGAACTCGTCAACCGCCCCACAGTGGACGCAGCGAACCACGATTTGGTAGCGCTGGGAGTCATCATTGTTGGTGGCGACCCAGTTCCGCTCCGCAATCACTAGTGGCCCCTGCTGACACTTATAACAGGGCAGGGCCAACTGCCGGTCCTCACGAAAGCCGTCCCCGGTTTTCCCGACCAGGCCGAAGCGGTCCTCACCGTGAACATTATCGAAGTTGTTATAAAACACCACGATCACTTCCTAGAATTCTTTAGTCGCCTGCCGTTTCAGCTTGGCAACCAGGAGGATAATAAGTTCAACAACAAGAATTGACGCCGCACAGATCACAAAGAGGACGTGGTAAGAAGCCGCGCCGATCACCAAGCCACCAAAGAGGGGCCCGAACGCCTTACCGAGCGAGGAGTAGGCATTCAAAATTCCCTGGTACTTCCCCTTCACCGCGACGGGCGAAAGGCTGTTTACAATTGCCGGCATCGTCGGGATGGCCGTGGCCTCCCCAATCGTCAGGACCACCATCGCCAGGATAAACCAGGCGTAGGTCTTGGCAACCAAGAGGAGGACAAAGGACAGGGCAATGGTGAACGTCCCGATGTAGACCAGCATGTAGGGGTTGTTGTACCAGCGGTTGATCCAGGAAAGGGCCAGCTGGGCCAGGACAATCAAGATCCCGTTGATGGTCCACAGGAGGCTGTACTTGGTCATCGAAATCCCCCGTTCGGTCATGAAGACGGAGAGGTTACTGGACCACTGCTCGTACATCATCCAGATTACGCAGAGACTAATGAAGAAGGTCCAGCAGACCCACAGGTTGGCCTTGGGCATCTTGGCTGCCCGCTGGTCCCCCGTAATGTCGACCGTCGGCGTCTCCCCACTAGTCTTGTCGTCCCCATCCTTAAAGTGGACAAAGACGATCAGGATGAAGATGAGGTAGAGGACGGTAGTAATCGTAAAGAGGGGCGCAATGTTACCGTGCGCGTACTGGTAGAGGGGCCCGACAATCGTGGTCCCAATCACCATCCCCAGGTTATTGGCAAAGTAAAGCATGTTGAAGACGTAGCGCCCATCCTGGCCCGTCCGGGTGGCGTAGGAGTTGATCATCGTCATAATCCAGCCGTTGAAAAAACCAATGGCAGTCAACAGGAAGGCGTAGATTGGCCAACCGTTAAAGAAGATCATCAACGCGATCACGATGGTTGCCACGATGGAACCGTTGAGCAACAGGTGGCGGGGGTTATAGCGGTCAAATAAGAGCCCACTGATGTAACTCCCAACCACGTTTGCCCCCGAGTAGAAGAGCAGGATAATCCCGGAAACGGTCAGCGACTCGTGCAACTGCTCATGCATATAGATAGTGGTGAGGGGCCAGACAAAGCTGTTGCCAATGCTACTGATGAAGATTCCAACCAGCAGCCACTTCAGTTGAACCCCGTTCTCTTTTTGCATCCGTGACATCTCCTCCCGATTGCAAAGAAAAGGCTGGAAAAAACACCTTTTCTCTAGCCCTACTTTCTCCGTATATTCATGCTGGACAAATAGTTATCATTGGTGGTCTTCCGGAACGTAGGCCACCGACGCAAACTTGTTGTACGACTTGGCAAACAGCAGCTTGACCGTGCCCCGCGGACCGGACCGGTTCTTTTCAATAATGACTTCGACTTCACTGACGTTAGCAGCATCATCGTCATCCTGTTGACCAGGGCCACCACCCTGGTCCTCATCATCGTCTTCATCGTGCTCGTAGTAGTCGTCCCGGTAGAGGAAACTAACGATATCGGCATCCTGTTCGATCGATCCGGATTCCCGGATATCGGACAGGACCGGCCGCTTATCTTGTCGCTGTTCCACTCCCCGTGACAGCTGGGAAAGGGCGATCACTGGGACCTCTAGTTCCTTGGCCAGCTTCTTGAGTTGCCGCGAAATTTCCGAAACTTCCTGTTGCCGGTTGTCGGGGTTGCTCCCTTCAATCAGCTGGAGGTAGTCAATCACGATCAGGCCCAGGTTACCCTGTTCCTTAGCCAGTCGCCGGCAGCGGGCCCGGATTTCGGCCACCTTGATCCCCGGCGTGTCATCGATGAAGATTTGGGCATTCGACAGGGTCCCCATGGCCATGTACATGCTTTCCCACTCCTCGGGCGTCAGCTGCCCGGTCCGTAGGTGGTTCGCATTGATGTTGCCTTCCGCACACAGCATCCGGTTGACCAGGGACTCGGCCCCCATTTCCAGGCTGAAGATGGCCACCGAGGTCCGTTTACCCTCGTCGTCCGTCCGGGTGGCGACGTTCTGGGCGATGTTTAGGGCAAAGGCCGTCTTCCCCACCGCGGGCCGGGCCGCGATGATGACTAGTTCGTCCTTATGAAGCCCCGTGGTCATCTCATCTAACTGCTTATAGCCGGTCTTGAGCCCCGTCACGTCGGTCTTTTGCTGGGAAAGCTCATCGATGTGGTTTAAGGACTCATCAAGGACCGTGTTGATCTTCTTAAAGTCCGACTGGTTATTGCCCTCCGAGACCCGCATGATGTCCTGTTCGGCGGAGTCGAGCAGGTCTTCAATTCGTTCATCGTCGGCGTAACCCTTGTTGATGATCTTCGTGGCGGTGTTGATCAACCGCCGCCGGGTCGCCTTATCATGGACAATCTTGGCATAGTAGCTGACGTCTCTAGCGGAGGGGACGGAGGAGGCCAGTTCCGCAATGTAGGCCGGGCCGCCAACGTTTTCCGTCTGGTTGTCCTTAGCCAGGGCACTGTTCATCATGATCGGGTCGATCGGCTGGTCATCCTCATAGAGGTCAACCATTTTTTCAAAAATCAACTGGTGGGCACGCTTGTAGAAGTCATGCGGCTCCAAGTATTCCATTGCATCCGCCAGCGCGTTTTTACTTAAAAAAGCAGCTCCAAGAACTGCTTTTTCTGCTTCAATATCGCGCGGTTCTTCTTGCATTGGTGCATTATCCATGGCGATACCTCTTTTGTCTTAACAATTTACCAACTACTTTTCGGCAATGTGAACCCGAATTTCAGCAGTTACTTCTGGGTGCAGCTTGATTGGCACGTTAACGTAACCAAGGGCCTTGATTGGGGCGGCCAGTTCAATCTTCCGCTTGTCAATCTTAACCTTGTACTGCTTTTCGAGGGCCGTGGCAATCTGCTTAGTGGAAATCGAGCCAAACATCCGGCCATCGGTCCCGGCCTTCCCGCTCAGTTCAACAACCGTCTTGTCATTTTCCAGGACCTTCTTAACCTTCTTGGCCTCGGCAAGTTCTTCGGCCGCGTGCTTTTCTTCGGCCCGCTTTTGGCCGGCTAACTGGCTCATTGCAGCCTTGGTAGCCTGCTTAGCCAGGCCCCGCTTGATCAGGTAGTTTTGGGCGTAGCCGTCTGGAACTTCCTTGACTTGGCCCCGCTTACCGCGTCCACGAACATCTTGTGTAAAAATAACCTTCATGTCTGTCACTCCTCTGTTTCTTCTGTTTCATTAACCGGGTCCTGCTTCAACAGGCCCAGCAGTGTTTCCTTAACTTGGGCAATCGTCTGGCCACTAATCTGGGTCGCCGCGTTGGCGAGGTGGCCACCGCCGCCCATCTTCTCCATAATTACCTGGACGTTAAAGTCGCCCATTGACCGGGCCGAAACGCCAATCATATTGCCCGACCGGAGGGTAATTACAAACGAAGCGTCCACCCCCGCAATCTGCAGGAGCATGTCAGCCGCCTGGGCCGCCGTTACCGAGTCGTAGTAACGGTCCTCTTCGCCGGCACAGATGGCCACCGAGTTGCTGATCTCCGCCCGCGCCAGGAGGTGGTTACGCTCCATGAAGCTGTGCGAGTCCTCCTTCATAAAGGCCTGGATCATCATCCCGTCGGCCCCCGCCGAACGCAGGTAGGAGGCGGCATCAAACGTCCGCGTCCCGGCGCTCTTGGTAAACGACTTCGTATCGATCTGGATCCCCGTCAGCATCGTGGTGGCCTCGAGCTTGTTCAGCCCCTTCCCTTCACGTGGCTGGTACTCGAACATCTCGGTGATCAGCTCACAGGTTGAGGAAGCGTACGGCTCGATGTAGACCAGCAGTGGGTTCTCGGGGAACTCCTCGCCCCGCCGGTGGTGGTCAATGATCACGAGGCGGTTTTGCAGCTTCTCAAAGAGGGCCGGCGAGATCGTGATACTTTCCTTGGCGTGGTCCACCATTACCAGCAGACTGTTGCTGGTCGACTTGTTGATGGCCGCCTCGGGGGAAATCACGTGGTCCTTGATTCCCTGGTAGTTGTCGATTTCCCGCATCAGCCGGCGAATGTCGGAGTGCTGGTGCTCATCATCGACTACGATCCAGCATTCCTTGCCGTTCATCTCAGCAATCCGGCGGATCCCCAGGCAGGCACCCAGTGAGTCCATGTCGGGGTTCTTATGCCCCATGACAAAGAGCTGGTCAGCCTGGCTGATTAATTCCTTGAGGGCCTGACTAATCATCCGTGCCCGCACCCGGGTCCGTTTCTCCATCGGGTTGGTCTTCCCACCGTAGAAGCGGGCCGGCTTATCCTTAGAACGGACAACTACCTGGTCGCCACCCCGGCCGAGGGCAAGGTCCAGATTATTCTGAGCCGTGTCGGCCAGCTTGACCAGGTCGCTTTCCCCGTAGGCAATCCCGACACTCAGGGTCACCGGCGAGTTGCGTTGGGACGTGTTTTCCCGAATCACGTCCAGGATCTTAAACTTTTTCTTTTCCAGGGCCTGTAGTGAAGCCTCGTGCCCGATAATCAGGTAGTTATCATCATCAATGATTTTCATCAAAAGGTGGTTGGCGGTCGCCCACTTGTTAATCTCCGAGGTAACGTAATTATGGAGGTTGGAGACCGCGGAATCACTCATCCCCTGGATCAACTCATCGTAGTTATCGAGGTAGATATTCCCGAGGAAAATCTGTTCCCGTTTAAACTGCTTACTGATCTGTTCATACTTCGTGACGTCCATCAGGTAGACCACGTGGTTCTTGTTCTGGACGAGAAACTCAAATTGTCGTCCCTGCCACGATACGACCTGCGCTTTCTGGTCATCCGCATGCTGCTGAACCAACTGCGCGAGCTCCTGATCGACCTCGGCGAGTGGCTTGCCAACTACCCGCTTCAGGCTGAAATACCGCGCCATGTAAGGGTTGATCCATTCCACCGCGTGCTGGCGGTTAAGAATGATCATCCCCATCGGCATCTCTAAGAGGGCCTCTTGCTGGCCCTGCTTAATCTGGTATAGCAAGTGATTCAGGTACTCATTAGCGTCAATGACGAGCCGGCGCAGCTGCTTCACACTGGTCAGGCCGCCGACGAGGGCGATTACCAGCACAACTACCCCAACTAGCCAGTTAAAGATAAAGGCAAAACATAAACTAATAATGGTTAATAATAGCAAATAGCAGACATTCCAGCGGACCGCTGGGTGTTTAAAATAAAACAGCCAGGTTTCACGACTGAAAAACTTTTGCATAGTAATCCTCCCAAAAAGGGCCCAGTTAGCCCATTTTTTTCTTGGATAATCCTATCATATCACATCAACCGGGGACTCGTCTTGGCTTAAAAATCGACTGGTCGACTAGTCCCTCTACTATTAGTATATTACTAACTAGAGTAAAATTATTAAGGAGACGCTCAGACACATAGTATGGAGGAAAAATGACCCAGAAGCTTAGTCATCACCAATTTAATATTCTCATCGTCATGTTCGTTTTGATCTCATTCATGCTGGGCTGTAACGAATTTATGGTTGTCGGTAACCTGTCCCTAATTGCGGGCACTTATCACGAATCACTAAGCCAAATTTCCTGGCTGGTGGCGGTCTTTGCGTGGACCTACGCCATCGTGACCCCGCTGGTTGCCCTGGGCACCAACCACTGTAATAAGTACTACCTGTTGGTCGGGATGCTGCTGGTCTTTTTGGTGGGGACGATCCTGAGTGCCTGCTCACCCACCCTAAATATTTTCCTGCTTTCCCGGGTCATTACCGCGTCGGTCGCGGGGATGATTGAGTCGGTCCTTTCCGTCATCGTTTACCAGCTGGCTAAGGACCCCAAACAGCGGTCGATGGCGGTCGCCTATATTTACACCGGCTTTAGCCTGGCCTCCGTGGTCGGGGTTCCGCTGGGGACCATCATTGCCAACCACTGGCGCTGGCAGGACGCCTTTGTGATGGTAGCGGTGGTCACGGCGGTTGCCACCCTGCTGGCCTTTATGGTCCTCCCGCGCAACCTGCCCGGGGAGAAGGGGAATTTCCGTGACCAGCTAGTCCTACTGAAAGACTACCAGATATGGTGGGGCATCTGCTTCGTCATTTGCGCGGCGGCGACTCTCTACGGCTACTACACCTATATCCGGCCCCTGATTCGGCAAACCCTCCACTTCAGCGCCAACCAGCTCAGCCTGATCCTTCTCATCCTCGGGGTCGTTGATATCTTTGCTAACCAGGCATCGGGAAGGATTGCCTCACGGGGTGGCTTTCGGACCCTCCGCCCGGTCTACATTATCAACCTGGTCTTACTGACCCTCTTCAGCACGCTGATGGGAAACCAGTGGACCGGGGTCCTGCTCTTAATCTTGCTGGGCTTCACCGTTGCCATCTTTGGGTCCCCAATTCAAGTGTTCTTCTTAGACCTCGCCACCACGCGGTACCCGTCAGCCGTGATGTTAGCCTCGACCCTCAGTGCAATTTTTTACAATGTTGGGATCGCCCTGGCGGCTATGAGTGCCGGTCAGGTTTACCGCCACTGGGGACTGACCGCCCTGGGCTGGAACTCGCTGGCCTACTGCCTGGTCGCCACCATCCTGACCTTCGCATTGGCGCGGGTTAAGCGGCGGTGATGAAAATTGCAACGCAGTCACTCCTATTGTCTCCCGAGATTTCTATTAATAATAGTGAAAAAAGCAACCCTCAAGAAAAACTCGAGGGTTACTTTTTCATACCGTCACATGAGAAATAATGCGGTTAACTTATTTAATAATTTACCAACACAGCTTGTCTTTAGTACTGCTTCTTAGCAGCAAGGCCAAAGCCAAACATCGCAGAAGCTGCACCAAGGATAATTGCAGCCAAGGCGCTTTGACTGCCGGTTTGTGGCAATTTACCTTGCTGAGCGTTTTCTTCTGAAGCAGGGGCAACCTTAACATGATTGTCCATAGTACCGCTTTCACTTGGCAAAAGAACTGTAATTCCGTTCTTTGACGAATAGCTATTACTGTTACCAGTAATTACACTTGTTGTGGCGTTACTATGACTGTTTTGTGCAGTCGTAGCAGCTTCTTCGGCCTTAATTTGAGCAATTTTATCTAAAATTGGTTGATTTTCCTTAGCGTGTTGAGCTTGGAGTTGCCGCTTGTAAGCATTGATTTGTGCTTGGGCATCAGACTTAATTTTAGCTAATTTTGCTTCGTGATATGCCTTTAGCTGATCTAACTTAGCATCCAGTTGCTTACGTAATTCAGCAACTGAGGTTGGCTTAGCATCAATATCATGGATTTGACTGTCGTAGGCTTCCTTAGCGGCCTTGAATTTAGCTTGATAATCAGCGTTTTCTTTATTTACCTCTGCGGTATAGCCATCATTAACATTCTTTAATTGATTCTTGAGCTTGGTAACTTCTGGTGAGTCAACGCCGGTTGAAACTCCAGCCAAGTTCTTAATGTCATTATCACGGGTTGCCTTTAAGGAAGTTAACTTGTTTTGCGCTGCTTTCAAGGCATCAGTATCTTTTTGATAGGTTTGCTTTGCACTATCTAACTTATTCTGTGCTTGCTTCAGTGCCTTTTGGGCATCAGAAAGTACCTGCTTGGTGTCAGTCTTAGTATCGACTTTTGATTGTAAGTCTTCAACTTGTTTTGTTAATTGATCGACCTTCTGTTGAGCAGCGTCAACAGCTTTTTGGTCCTTAACTAAGGTACTGTTTTGAGCATCAGCTTTGGCTTTATTCAAGTTGTTTTGAGCAGTCTTTAATGAAGCTTTTGCTTGATCATTATCGCTCTTAGCTTGATTGTCCTTTGCTTGGGCGTTTTGAACAGCTGTTTGACTCTTAGCAATCTGGCTTTGCAGGGCACTGATTTGTTGGGCGATGTTATCGGTTGGAATAGCAATTTCCTTAATGTTTTCTGGTAAGTTAGCTTTAGAGTTAGGATCTATTCCCTTCCAAATATATCCTTGATTAGCCATATTTTGCAATTGTTGGGAAGTCTTATCAGCAATCGAGTCGAAGTGGAAACCACCAACATTAACTTGGCCCCAGCCTTTGTCACCTTTACCATAATCAAAACCGACCCCAAGTCGTTCTGTGTTAGGAGTCCGTAGACCAAGGATGTCAGTAGTGTGGCCATAATCTTGTTCAGCATCCTCGAACAATAAGCTAACGAGAGCATCATATACTCCTCGATAAAGATCGTTGAGTGTTAAGTTGTCATAATAGTGAACAAATAATCCATCATCTTGTTGCCATTCTGGTTTGGAGAAGGAAATGTCTCCTGCCCATGATTCACTGACGTTATCAACGCCCCAGTTATTAGCAATTTTGCCTAACAGAGCGGTGTCATGGCCAGCGCTAGTCCACATATTCCATTTGTCGTTACGATAGCCATTTTCAACATCTTGAGCAATATCAATAGATGCATTAGTAATGGAGAATGGCACAATGCCAAGTTGTTTACGTAGTGGATTGATTAATTGAGCGGCAAATTGAGTAGCCTTAATAATGTCGTCCCGGGATAAAGTACCGTTGGCATTCAGAACAACCTTAACTTGCTTAGCGGCTTCATTGTCATGGTAAACGTTTAGTTCTTGAGCTTCCTTGTCAAGCTTGCTCATCTTATTCCACAGTTCTGGGTAATCGTTTTTAGACAATACATAGTCAGTACTCTTCTTTTGGCTCAAGTATTCCTTCCAGGTATCGATATAGCCCGCTGGTACGGTAATAACGTTACGTTCTTGTAAAGCTTTTAACTGGGCTTGTTGACTTTGCAGTGTAGCTTGAGCTTTTTGTAAGTTTTGTTGAGCAGTACTGTAAGCTTGGTCAGCCAAATCGGCTTGTTGCTGAGCTTCTTTGACCTTATCTTGTAAGGCCGATAGTTGCTTAATAGAGTCCTTGTGCGCCGCTTGGGCTGCTGCTAATTCTGTTTGTGCCTTTTTCAATGCGTCCTGAGCAGTTGCCTGCTGCTGCTTTAAATCAGCTAATTTCTGTGCATCTTTAAGTGCATCTTGGGCGGCGGTTAATTTTCCTTGCTCCTTCTTAACGTCACTTTGGGCATTAGTAACATCAACTTGGTCCTGGTTAACCTTTTCTTGTAAGTTATTAACGTTAGTTTGAGTATCGTTAATTTCACCATCAATTTTCGCCGTCGCGTTAGCTACTTTTTGACTCTGCTCTTTTTGTGCTGCAGTTTGATGACTCTTGATTTGGTCATTAATCTTAGCAGTTTGAGTATCATACTTGCTCTTTAATTGCTTCAAATTTGCTTGGTGAGAATCATTAAGCTTTTGCTGGTCCTTGGCGAACTGTTTTTGTGCAGCTTGACGTTGCTCCTGTTGTTGCGCTGGCGTTGTGATGTGTGCTTGAGCATCAGCTAAGGTCTTCGCATTTGCAGCTTTTTGCTTAGTTACAGCATCAGAATAGCTTGCGTTTTCCTTGGCAGTCGCGTCAGAGGCAGTTTTATTAACTTTAGTAGTCTCAGTTGCAATTGCAGCTTGATCACTACTTGCTTGAGATGCCTTTTGATTTTGTAACTGATTATTCAGTTGATCAATTTGGGCATCAGCGCTTTGTTGATTACTAGCACTTTGGGTGGTTGCTACTTGTGGTGCATCAGCATCCGCATGGGCAACATTTGTTGAAACCGCACCGACTGCGGCCACTCCCCCGACTAATGCAACGGATTTTAAAACCTTAGACTTATTTAACTTCGCCATTATATATACTCCCCCTAGAATTACTTCCTAAACGATAGATAGCTTATGGATTTCCCAATCTTTTCCATAACTCGCCAACCAAGACTCCCATTTCCCGGTTGCCAAATTATAGAAAAGTAGGATTTACAATTATTAGCATACTTCTAAAGGGCCAAAGATGATCGCCTTTAGGTCCGAAAAAGCATTTTCCCCGTGCTTGAATGAAAAAGAGTAACCTAGAACTGAAAAACAGACACCTATTTTTCAGTATTTTTTAATTTTTTGCTTGGGATGCCAACATGGTGCTGGACCCCCTAATATTACTAATTTATAGTAAATAATAGAGTCATAGGGGGATTATCTAATGTTAAAAGTATTCATTCTGGAGGACAATTTACAGCAATTGGCTGAGCTCCAAACCATAACCAAGCAGGTGCTAGCCAAGCTAAACATAACGGATTCACTGGTGTTTCCCTTTAGTTCAACTTCACGCCTGACCAAGGCCCTACCGGAACCCAGCTTGGACAACGTCTTTATCCTGGACCTGAGCATCAACGACAACAAACAGGCCGGTCTCCAGCTCAGCCAGCTGATTCGTCAGGTCGACCACTTGGCAACGATTATCTTCATCACCGTCCACGACGAACTCCTGCCAACCACCTATAAGTACCGTGTACAGGCCCTTGATTTTATCTCCAAGGATCATGACAACGTCGCCCATGAACTATTGACGGATTTTCACCTCATCGCCCAGCGGAAGCAGGAAGCCAAAACAGACGTCTTTAGTTACCGCATCTACAACCAAACGCAGACAATCCTGCTTGACGATATCTGCTACTTCAAGTCCAACAACGGTAATACGCATTCCGCGACCATTTACACTATCGACCACCGAACAATTGAAATCCACCAGAACCTCCACGAAATCGGCAAGGCCGACAAGCGCTTCTTCCGGGTACACCGCAGCTACCTGGTTAACGCCGTCCTCCTCTTTATCACCTTCCGGTCGCTCCTCCTCATCTTCCTTCTTTTGCTAGTCGTCCCCTTAATCATCTACTTCTTCGTTACCCACCGGCAACAGTCCTACACGTTTGTCGCCAGTAACTACATCTTTGTAACCATGACCCTCTTTATCGCCATGGCAATTATTGGCCCAACCGTGATCGGCATTTACGGCCACTTTTCTCCCCAAACAGCGGTAATCTTCAGTAACTGGGGTGGTGACTTTATCGTTATCGTTGAAGGCCTGGTCGCCTACGCCCTGTTAAAGCGGTTTGTGCCCACTTACCGGCGGTACATCCAGGTGGTTATTCACCAGCGCCCCCTCTTTGCTTGGCTGGTAAACGTGGTCTACGCTAGCTTTCACTTTATCCGCTTCGGCTACCACATCCAGGTCATCAAACTGCCGACGCCCGTTTACGTCCTTGTTGCACTGGGATACTTCCTGCTGGTACTAGCGACGGTAAAGGTCAGTGCCAATTACTTTAGTTACTACGACTTGACGGTTAACCAGGCGGTCGAGCTTAGGAACCTCCAAACTTACACTAGCCATATTGAGGCGATGTGTGATGACCTCCGGCGCTTCCGCCATGACTACAAAAATATCCTGTTGAGTCTCCAGGATACGATCAAGAACGGCACCATTGACCAGGTCCGGAAGATGTTTGACCAAATCGTCCTGCCCACCAATGACAACGTCGAAATCCGAACCGCGGTCCTGGGGCACATCGCCAATATCGAGGACTTGGAAATTAAAAGCCTCGTCTACAGCAAGGTAATGGCGGCCATCAACAAGCAAATTGATGTCACCGTGGAGGTGGTCGACCCCATTAAACTGTCCGCCGAGGTGGACACCGTGGACGTCCTCCGGATGATCTCCATCCTCCTCGACAACGCCGTCAATGCCGCCCTATTATCCGCAGAAAAGAAGGTCAATTTCAGCTTCTTCACCAAGGATGGCGCCCAATACATCGTCGTCGGCAACTCAACCAAGCAGGCACAGATCGACCTGCAAAAGCTTGCCGGCAACTTTAACGGCCTCACCAGTAGCCGACATTCACTGGGGCTGCGTAACCTCCGGATCCTACTCGCCAAGTACCCCTTCATCCAGCACAATTCCTCGTCCAATCACCACTGGGTTGAACAGGCACTGATTATCCACCCACAAGGAAAGTAAACAGCAACGGGCTCCGGCGTCCAAAGTAATTTCTGGACGCCGGAGCCCGTTTTTCATAATTTATCCCGCAGTCGAAATGATTATCCATATCTTAAGAGAGCGTGCCGCCGGATTACCACTGACCTTAACTGGGTAGTAGGTATCCAAGCTTGGTGCGAAGTAGCCATTGCTGCCACGCACCTCCTTACGCGAAATGGTGATCTCTACCCGCCGGGGAACGGTCAGGATGGTGTTGTGGGCGTTAATAACCAGCTCACCGTGCTGCTTGCTACGGCGGTAGGCCCGGCGCATGGCGTCAACGCTAACCCCATCAACCTGCTCTTTGCCGGCCTGGTTGTGACCAATATACGCTACTGGCAGGCGCGAATTATCCGGCTCCTTGGCCGTCCCACGAATAATATAGTAGTCGGCCCCCAGGCGGTGCTTATGCTGGTCGTAATAGGTCATCTCTACCTCATCATAGCCCGCTGACCGCTGGTCCAAACTCAGCTGCTGGGTGTTAACGACATAATAGATGGTCCCCAGGGCCAATAATACGGTGATGGCCGCCACCACTAGCTTGGTTGTCCACCGGTAACGCCGCCGCACGTAAGGCGTAGTGGCAACGGGCTGGTGGGCAGCCTGTTTTAGGGAGGTATGGCAAACGGGACAAATCCTGGTACCGAGTGGGGAGACCTTCCCGCACTTAGGACAGACCAGGGCAAACATCCCCGGTAACTTGGCCCCGCAATAGCGACAAAAGTGAGCGTCGTCACTGTTTATGGTGTTACATTTTGGACACTTCTTCATTTTTGGACCCCACAAAAAAGAGTGAAGCAGGAACCATCGTTGGTTCTTGCTTCACTCTTTTTATTCACGAATTAATCTTCAGCAACAAATGGCAAAAGACCCATAATCCGTGCACGCTTGATAGCGATAGTTAACTTACGTTGGTTCTTAGCACTGGTACCAGTAACCCGACGTGGTAAAATCTTACCCCGTTCGGAGATGAACCGCCGTAATAAGTCAGTATCTTTGTAATCGATGTATTCGATGTGGTTAGCGGCGATGAAGTCGACCTTGCGACGACGACGACCGCCCCGACGTTGTTGTGCCATGAAATTACCCTCCTATCTGGTAAAAAATTTATTTAGAATGGTAACTCATCATCGGAAACGTCAATCTTCTGTTCCCCGTCATTGTTGCTGTCGGGTGAGAATGGCGCGTTGCTGGTTGGGGCATTGTTGTTGCCACCAAAACCACCATTATTTGGTGATGGGTTTCCTTGAGGAGCATTATTAGTTTGCGGTTGATTACCACCGAATTGCTGGGATTGACCACCAAACGGTTGATTGTTGCCATTACTAAATGGTTGCTGGCCACCCTGCTGATTCATCCCGTTATTTTGACGAGGCTCAAGCAATGCGAAGTTATCAACCACTACTTCAGTAACGTAGACACGGTTACCCTGCTGGTTTTCGTAGTTCCGGGTTTGAATCCGGCCTTCGATCCCAACAAGTGAACCCTTGTGTGTGAAGTTGCTAAAGTTTTCCGCGGACTTACGCCAGATGACGCAATTGATAAAGTCAGCATCCCGTTCCCCATTTTGGTTCCGGAACTGACGATCAACGGCCAGGGTAAAGGATACCACTGCCGTCCCGCTTGTAGTGTACCGCAACTCAGGATCTCGCGTTAAACGCCCAGTTAAGACTGCACGATTAATCATAGATCGTTCTCCTCTCTATTAAAATGACAATCTAATTAAGCATCAAGCTTAACGATCATGTGACGTAGGATATCGTCACTGAACTTAGAAAGACGGTCAAATTCGTTCAATGCTTCGTCAGAATCAGTAGTCAAAGTAACTACGTGGTAAGTACCTTCAGTGTACTTGTTGATTGGGTAAGCAAAGCGACGAGTGTCCCAGTCCTTTGATTCAGCGATGGTTGCACCATTGTCCGTCAGAACCTTGTCGAACCGGTCAACCAGTTCGCTCTTAGCTGATTCTTCGATGTCAGGACGAATGATGTAAGTAATTTCATATTTACGTGTTTCCATGAATGTTACACCTCCTTATGGACTCTGGTTCTCCTTAAAGTAAAGAAGAACAAGGAGAGTAGACGTCTGTACGTATACTCACAGATATAAAATATAGCATAAATACAACTATAAAACAAGCGACGATAACGATAAATCCTGAAAAATGCGGTCACTTATTAAATACGCATTTTTCAGGATTTACATCTTTTTATTCAGGATTTTCTTCGCTTACTTGGTCGGCGGCTTCTTCCTGGTCAGCGGTAGCTTGGTCACTGTCGTCATCAGTTTCCTTTTCTACCTTGGCCATGGTAGCAACCTTGGCGCCGTTGTCCATCTTCATCAGGTGGACACCAACGGCTGCCCGCCCGGTTTGCGATACGCTTTCGATGCCGAAGCGGATGATGACACCCTGGTCAGTGACCAGCATGATGTCTTCGTCCCCATCCACGGTCGTCATCCCGACCAGTGGACCATTCTTCTTCGTCACGTTGACGGTCTTCACACCAAGACCGCCCCGGCCCTTGATTGGGTAATCCTTAGCCGGCGTTTGTTTTCCAAAGCCGTTTTCACTAATTACCAGGACGTTGGAGTCGGCGTTTAGTGGGGCCGCGCCAATTACGTAGTCATCATCACGAAGGCGAATTCCCCGGACACCGGCTGCGCTCCGGCCCATTGACCGAACAACGTCGGAGTTGAAGCTCAGGGCATAACCGTGGTGGGTCCCGATAATCATCGGCTGACCATCTTCAATCACGGCAACGTCCATCAGCTCATCCCCATCGTGGAGGTTAATGGCCTTCAGACCGTTACTCCGGATGTTCTTGAACTCTGGTACCGCTGTCCGCTTGACGGTCCCGTACTTGGTCGTAAAGAAGAGGTACTTGTCATCATCGTTGGTCTTGTGGGACACGTTGATAACCGCACTGATCTTTTCCTTGCTGTCGATATTCAGGAGGTTGATGATTGGAATCCCCTGGGCAGAACGCCCGTATTCGGGAACCTCGTACCCCTTCATGGAGTAAACCTTCCCGGAGTTGGTGAAGAAGAGGAGAAGGTCATGGGTCGAGCTGGAAATCAGCTGCTCAATGAAGTCGTCGTTATGAACGCCCATCCCCTTGACGCCCCGGCCACCACGGTGCTGGGACTTGAATTCGTCCACCGGCAGGCGCTTGATGTAGCCGTTGTGGGTCAGGGTCACAATGATGTCTTGTTCCTCAATCAGGTCCTCGTCTTCGATGTTGGTAATGTCACCAACCTGCAACTCGGTCCGCCGCTTGTCGCCAAACTTCTTTTGGATTTCCATCAGTTCATCATAAATGATCTGGTTGATCCGTTCCTTGTGGGCCAGGATGTCCTTGTAGTCGGCAATGGCAGCCATCAGCTTCTTGTACTCGGCCTCGATCTTTTCCCGTTCCAAACCAGTCAGCCGGACCAGCCGCATGTCCAGGATGGCCTGGGCTTGCCGGTCTGACAGACCATAGTTGTTCATCAACTGGCTCTTGGCAACTTCACTGGTCTGGGACTGGCGGATAATGTTGATGATTTCGTCGATGTGGTCCAGGGCAATCCGCAAACCTTCGACAATGTGCACCCGACTCTGGGCCTTCTTCAGCTCAAACTGGGTTCGCCGGCGAACGACGCTTTCCTGGTGTTCCAGGTAGTATTCCAGAATCTGCTTCAGACTGAGGATCTTTGGCGCCCCGTTGACGATTGCCAGCATGTTGAAGTTGAAGGTTGTCTGCATCAAGGTCATCTTGTAAAGGTTGTTTAAGATGACCTCCGCACTGGCGTCACGCCGGACATCGATCACGATCCGCATCCCGTCCCGGTCGGTTTCATCGTTAACGTCGGTGATCCCGTCAATTTCCTTGTTCCGAGCCAGTTCAGCGATCCGGCTGATCAGGTTGGCCTTGTTGACCATGTACGGAATTTCGTGGACAATGATCCGCTGCTTGCCGTTCTTTTGCTCTTCAATATCAACCTTGGCCCGCACGATAATGCTGCCTCGGCCAGTCTCATAGGCTTTCCGGATACCAGCCTTGCCCATGACTACCCCACCGGTCGGGAAGTCCGGACCAGGGAGGGCCTTCATCAGTTCAGGAATCGTTACGTCCGGGTTCTTCATCAGCATGTGGATGGCACTGATGACTTCACCGAGGTTGTGGGTTGGGATGTTCGTCGCCATCCCGACGGCAATCCCAGAAGCCCCGTTGACCAAGAGGTTCGGGAAGCGGGCCGGCAGGACAACGGGTTCCTTTTCGGTCCCATCGTAGTTTGGTTGGAAGTCCACGGTATCCTTGTTGATGTCCCGCAGCATTTCCACCGCGATCTTGCTCATCCGTGCCTCGGTGTACCGCATGGCGGCCGCACTATCACCGTCGACCGAACCGAAGTTACCGTGACCGTCAACCAGCATGTAACGGTAGCTAAAGTCCTGGGCCATCCGGACTAACCCTTCATAAATCGAGGAGTCACCGTGGGGGTGGAACTTCCCCATGACATCCCCGACAATCCGGGCAGACTTCTTATAAGGCTTATCCGGGGTAACTCCCAGCTCGTTCATCCCGTACAGGATCCGCCGCTGAACCGGCTTCAGCCCATCACGAACGTCTGGCAGGGCCCGGGAGACGATAACACTCATGGCATAGTCCAGGAATGAGTTCTTCATCTGGCTCGTCAGTTTAACGTCCGTAATTCGATTATTTGACATGTCTTCAGCCAATGTCGTTCCTCCTTTTCCGTATTATCCCCGACTAGAGGTCAAGGTTTTCAACAAACTTAGCGTTCTGCTCGATAAAGTCCCGCCGTGGACCAACCTTGGTTCCCATCAGCATTGGGAAAATCTGGTTAGCTTGTTCGGCGTCGTCTAGTTGGACCCGGAGCAGGTGCCGGTTAGCAGGGTCCATCGTGGTTTCCCACAGTTGCTCGGCGTCCATTTCACCAAGCCCCTTGTACCGTTGGATAACCGGCTTCGGGCTCGGCTGCAGGGAGCTAACGACTTGCTGCAGTTCCTCGTCACTTTCGATGTACTTAACAAACTTACCCTGCCGGACTTGGTATAGCGGCGGCTGGGCAATGTAAACGTAGCCGTGGGTGATCATTGGCCGCATGAAACGGTAGATCAAGGTCAAGAGCAGGGTCCGAATGTGGGCCCCGTCGACATCGGCATCGGTCATGATGATCAGCTTGTGGTAGTTGGCCTTGGTAATGTCAAAGTCATCCCCAAAACCGGTTCCCAGGGCCGTGAAGAGGGAACGAATTTCGTCGTTGGCCAGGACCCGGTCCAATGTGGCCTTTTCAACGTTTAAAATTTTCCCCCGAATTGGCAGGATCGCCTGGGTTAACCGCGACCGTCCCTGCTTAGCAGAACCACCGGCGGAATCCCCTTCGACGATAAACAATTCCGAAATGTTCGGGTCCTTACTGGTGTTATCGGCTAACTTACCAGGCAGGTTGGAAATCTCCAGCCCACTCTTCTTCCGGGTAACTTCCCGGGCCCGCTTAGCGGCAACCCGGGCCTTAGAAGCCAGCTGCCCCTTTTCGATGATCTGCCGGGCCTCGTCCGGGTGTTCGAGCAAGAAGCGGTTAAAGGTGGCCGCAAAGACGTGGTCGGTGGCGGTCCGGGCATCGGAGTTCCCCAGCTTAGTCTTCGTCTGACCTTCAAACTGCGGGTCCGGGTGCTTGATGGAGACAACCGCCGTCATTCCTTCTCTGACGTCGTCACCAGACAGGGTCTCGTTGCTCTTTAAGATCCCCGCCTTGTGACCGTAGTCGTTGATTACCCGCGTCAGGGCCATCTTAAAGCCGGTCTCGTGGGTCCCACCTTCGTAGGTGTGGATGTTGTTGGTGAAGGTCAAAAGTTCGCTCCGGTAAGAGTCGGTGTATTGCAGAGACACTTCAACCGTAATCCCGTTTTCCTTCCCTTCAACGTAGATTGGCGGCTCAAAGAGGGTTGTCTTATTTTCGTTCAGGAAGTCAACATAGTGACGGATCCCACCTTCGTAGTGGAATTCTTGCCGCTCAGGATTTTCTTCCCGCTTATCTTCAATGGTGATCTTGAGGCCCTTGTTCAAGAAGGCCAGTTCCCGCAGCCGGGTAGTCAAGGTCTTGATATTGTAAGTCGTGGTTTCCCGGAAGATTGCCGGGTCCGGCTTGAAGTGAACGATGGTCCCGTGTTCGTTTTCCGGAAGGTTGTCGTCAATCACCTTCATCGCGGTCTTAACGTGACCGTGGTCAAAGTCCATGTAGTAGCGCTTGCCTTGCCGGGCAACCTTAACGTCCAGTTCGGTCGACAGGGCGTTAACGACTGAGGCCCCAACCCCGTGCAGCCCCCCGGAAACCTTGTATCCGCCACCGCCGAACTTACCACCGGCGTGCAGGACCGTGAAGACCGTTTCCAAAGCGGGCTTACCAGTTTGTTCCTGAATGTCAACTGGGATACCACGCCCGTTATCTCTGACCGTGATACTGTTGTCGGGGTTAACCTCAACGTTGATCTCGTCACAGAAACCAGCCAAGGCTTCGTCAATCCCGTTATCAACGATTTCCCATACCAGGTGGTGGAGACCCTGGGCTGAGGTCGACCCGATGTACATCCCGGGACGCTTCCGGACTGCATCCAGTCCCTTTAAGACCTGGATCTGGCTGGCATCGTATTCACTCGCTAGTTGCGCTTTCGTTTCTTTTTGTTCGTCGCTCACTATGCTTCCTCCTTAACTAATGTACCGTCCTTTATTTTGAAAATCGTCGGTTCGTTGATTAGCTGACGGGCAACATCACTCAGGCTGGTGGTCGTCAGAAATGTCTGAACTTTATTCTGAATTGCCTTTAACAGGTGGGTCTGTCGGACCGTGTCCAGTTCGGACAAGACATCGTCCAACAGTAGTAACGGGTATTCCCCCGTCTGGGCCTTCATCAGGTCAATCTCGGCCAGCTTGACAGATAGCGCGGTTGTCCGCTGCTGGCCCTGGGAACCAAACGAATGAACGTTTTTCCCGTTGACCATGAAGCGGATGTCGTCACGCTGGGGGCCATACATCGTGCTCCCCTGGTCAATTTCCTTGGCCTTATTTTCCTTGTAAATCGTCAACAGCTGCTGGTAGGCCTGGTCAACCGTCGTCTCGTCACCGATCTTGAGCTGGGTGGCGTAGACCAGCCGCAGTTCCTCCTTGTGCAGCGAAATCTGGTGGTGGAGGTCAGCGGCCCACTTCTCCAATTGCTGCAAAAAATGATGCCGGGCAACGATCACCTCGGCACCATACGCGGCCAACTGGTCTGATAAAACGTCCAACAGGACCTGGTCATGCTGTTGACCATACTTCAATTGTTTGAGGTACTTATTGCGCTGCCGCAGGAGGGTCCGAAACTGGCTGGCATCGTATAGGTACTTGCTGCTCATCTGACTGAATTCCATGTCCATAAACCGGCGGCGTAAGGACGGGGCCCCCTTGACCAGTGATAAGTCCTCCGGTGCAAACAGGATGGCGTTCAGGTTGCCAATATATTGGGATAAACGCGCCTGCTCGAGGTGGTTCACCTTGGCCCGCTTGCCCTCCTTGGTAAACTGCAGTTCCAAGGGCACCTTCCCGGTTGCCTTCTGCACGACCCCGCTGATTGTCGCGGCCTGAGCCTGCCAGTTGATGAGTTCCCGGTCATTGTTGGTCCGGTGGCTCCGGGTCAATGACAGCGCATAAATTGCCTCTAGCATATTCGTCTTCCCCTGTGCATTCCGCCCAATCAGGACGTTCACCCCCGGCGCAAAGTGGACTGTTTCGTCCTCATAGTTGCGGAAATGGCGCAGGTGCAATTCTGTCAGGATCATCTACTGATTCCTACTTACTTTCAATCTGGAGCTGGTGGCCGTCAGGAAGGGTAACCAGGTCGTCAGGATACAACTTCCGGCCCCGCCGGTCATCAGCTTCGTTATTAACTAAAACCGTGTTTTTTTTTAAGTACCACTTAGCAGCACCACCAGTTGGAATGACGCCCTCTTCTTTGAGGACCTGGCCCAAGGTGATGTAGGGGCGGTCGATTACAACTTTTTTAGCTTCCAAAACATTTCACCTACTTTACGCTCTCTATTATACCACAATCACAAGCGAAAATGGCGTCATAGCCCATCTCAGCCAATTGAACTTTTTCGAGGCTTTTTTATCAAAATGGGGTCAAAATGGCTCAATTTGCAAATAAAATCATTTGAGGCCAAATTCATTAACGTAAAATGCCCTTGACCACGAAATGTGGCTAAGGGCATTTTAAATTATTTCACTAATCGTATGTTAGAACGTCCGTACTGGGGTAATCAGGTGGACAAAGTTTTCCGTATCTTCCGTTGGCACCAGGGTAAATGGCCGCAGTGGGGAAGTGAAGGAAATCTTAATGGTGGCCTGGCCAAATGACCGTAAAGCGTCCTTCATGTAGTTCGGGTTAAAGGAAATCTCCAGGTCTTGACCGTCCAAGGCGGTAGTGGCGACCTCTTCTTCAACCGTCCCGATATCAGGGGAGTCACTGCTGATCTGGACACGGTTTGATCCCGGTTGGATGGTCAACTTAACAACATCGTTCCGGCTTTCGTGAGACAACAGGGAAGCACGTTCAATCGAGGCCTGGAAGGTACCGGCTTCAACTTCCATCGTCGTGTCGGCGGTGGTTGGGATCAGCTGACTAGTTTCTGGGTAGTTACCTTCAAGCAGGCGGGAGAAGAAGTGGGTATTGCCGAAAATAAAGAGAACTTGGTTTTCACTGACTTGCAGCTTGATGTCTTCCTTAACGTCACTGACCATCCCCGAAAGCTCGTCCAAGCTCTTCCCGGGAATAATGATGTCAAAGTTCATGCTGCTGTCAACGTTTTCCAAGGCCACTTTCCGTTGTGCTAGCCGGTGACTATCGGTGGCGACCGCCGTGAGGAGCCCATCCTTTAAGGTAAAGTGGACCCCAGCAAGGATCGGCCGACTTTCCTGCTTAGAAACGGCAATGACCGTTTGCCGAATCACTTCACGGAGAACATCGTTAGGGACAGTGATGGTGTTATCAGATTCGATTTCTGGTAGGTGAGGGAAGTTTTCGGCGTCCTGACCATTAATTTGAAACTTAGCCGTCCCGGAAGTGATTTCCGCCTGGAAGCCATTTGTAACTTCAATTGTTACTTGTTTGTCTGGCAACTTTTTAACGATTTCACTGAAGAAGCGGGCAGGTAACACAATGGCTCCTGGTTCCTTAACTGTTAGACCGTAGTCCTCATTGCTAGCGCCAATAACACTTTCAATGGTGATGTCTGAATTACTACCAGTAAGGACAATCCGGTCATTATCAACGACCATCTTTAAGCCCGTTAAAATCGGAATGGTGGTTTTAGATGAGATTGCCCGAAGAACATTATTTAGTTGGCTAATGAATGCGGGACGGTTGATTGTGAAATTCATAGAATGACACTCCTTTTGTGCTGTTATATATAAATATATTTTATAGTTTAAAAATAGTAGTCGTAGTAGGGCCTGTTAATCCTGTGGAAAAGTCCGCTAAGACTATTATAACAAGCATTTCTACTTGTTGATAACTTGTGGATAAGTCTTGGGATAACTTCTGCACTTATCCACAGCTAAGCTTGGAGCTGGTCTTTGAGCTTGTGAATATCCTTTTGGAGTTGGGAGTCGTCCTTAGCGGTGGCCTCAATTTTATCAATGGCGTGCAGAACGGTCGTGTGGTCCTTACCGCCGAATTCCTTCCCAATCTTAGGCAGGGAATAGTCCGTCAGCTCACGCGTCAGATACATTGCAATCTGGCGGGGCATCACGATTTGCTTGACCCGCTTCTTACCCATAATATCGGCCTGGGTAATGTTATAGAAGGAGGCCACCTGTTTTTGAATCTCGTCGACCGTAATCTGGTGCTTGGTCGAGTGGCGGAAGTCCTTGAGGGCCCGGGATGCCAGGTGGGGCGTGATGATCTCATTGCTGAGGTCCGCGTAGACCTGGACCTTAGTCAAGGCGCCTTCAAGTTCCCGGACGTTCGTATCAATCTGACCGGCGATGTAGTTCAAGGTGTCATTGCCAATGTCGATGTGGTCCTCTTCAACCTTACTCCGCAGGATGGCAATCCGGGTTTCCAAGTCGGGCGGCGTAATTTCAACGGGCATCCCCCACATGAAGCGAGAAACCAGCCGGTCTTGTAGTTCGGGGATCTCCCGTGGCATCCGGTCACTGGTCAAGACGATTTGCTTTTGCTGGTCGTAAAGGGTATTGAAGGTGTTGAAGAATTCAATCTGGGTCCCTTCCTTGTCGGCGAGGAATTGGATATCGTCGATTAGTAGGAGGTCGAGGTTCCGGTACTCTTCCCGGAACTGCTCGGTGGTCCGCTTTTGAATTGAATTAATGAAGTCATTCGTGAATTCTTCGCTGGTAACGTACTTAACGCGGGCGTTCTTATTGATCTTAAGCATGTAGTTACCGATGGCTTCCATCAAGTGGGTTTTACCGAGACCAACGCCCCCGTAGATGAAAAGGGGGTTCATGTAGCCGGGACGTTCCGCGGCGTTGAGGGCGGCAGCGTGGGCAATTTTGTTGCCGTCACCGACAACGAAGGTCTCAAAGTTATAGTACGGGTTTAATGGGATATTTGATGTTGATCCCGCAACATTTTGTGGGGTTGGTGATTTAGCTTTTTCTCCCGTTAAAACGTAAACAGGCTCAACGGGGCGGCCCAGTTCACGCTGGACGTACTCCTTGAGCTTTTCCGTTAGGTTCTTATTCCAGAAATCCCGGTGCATTGGCGTCGGTAGTTCAATTTCTAGACGATTTTGCGAGAGAGAAATCGGTTTTGCCGGAGCAATAAAATTGTCAAATGTCACCTGACCGGTGTATTGACGAAAAGAATTTTGGATCGCTTCCCACAGAGAATCGAGCTCAGTCAAAATAATTCCTCCTAGATATTTAATTCCAACCGGTATTTTATCATTCTCTAAAAAAGTTTTCCACAGGGTAATCGAACGAGCAAAAAATTTACACAACTCTGTGTGTAATTCGCCTTTTAGGGATGTGGAAATGGTGGAAAGAGACGAATAAATGATGACTATTAACAGTGAGCTGTGGAAAACTTATTGCTGTTATGGCAGCGATTCAACGACTTTTCAACAGAAATCAACAGGCCTGTGGATAACTTAATAACAGGGTGTGAATTTGGGGATGACCGGTGTATTTCCCTGTGCAAAAATTATCCACAGGGGGAGCTTTTACACAGTGCTGTGGATATTTTTTAACTCTCTGTGGATAACTAAAAAATTTAAATAAATTTTGGCCGTTTATTAATCGCGAAAAGTATGTTATACTTCCAAAGTATGTTTGAAGAAAGATTAGAAACAATCCCATTTATAAAATAGGAGGTGCAATCGCATGAAGCGCACGTTTCAACCAAAGAAGCGTCACCGTGCACGTGTCCATGGCTTCCGTAAGCGCATGAGCACCAGCAATGGCCGTAAGGTATTAGCACGTCGGCGTCAAAAGGGCAGAAAAGTATTATCTGCATAACCACGGCCACTTTTATAGTGGCTTTTTTTATTGTATAGGGGCGGGCAAGCAATTCAGCGAACAACGATCGTTGGCGTTGTTGTTTGCCGGGCCCTTTTTTAGTACCGAAACAAGTGAGGCTGGAGATTAGACATCATGAGAAAGTCATACCGAGTAAAAAAGGAAAGTGAGTTTCAGCGGGTTTTCGAGACTCACAATTCCGTTGCGAACCATAAATTCATCATCTATCAGATGGCTAAGCCAGGCCAAAAGCATTTCCGGGTTGGAATTTCAGTTGGGAAAAAGATCGGTAACGCGGTTCACCGTAACTGGGTCAAGCGACGCATTCGTCAGACCCTCTTAGAGGTAAAACCCCAATTGCGGTCAGACGTTGACTTCTTAGTGATTGCCCGCCCGGCTGCTGATGGCTTGGAGATGGCAGAAACAAAGAAAAACCTGGTCCACGCGTTGAAGTTGGCCAAGTTAATTAATGAAAAGTGAGGAACAATAGCGTGAAAAAGAAGAAAAAAGCCCTGAGCTTAGCGGCCATTGCCGGCTTAACAATGCTGCTGGCCGCGTGTTCTAACAAGCCGGTGACGAGTCACAGCACCGGGTTCTGGGACCACTACATCGTTTATAACTTCTCGCAGTTTATCATCTGGCTTTCCAACCACACCGGTGGCTATGGGATGGGGATCATCATCTTCACGATTATCATCCGGGTCCTTCTCTTGCCACTGATGTTCTACCAGACCAAGTCGATGATGAAGACCCAGGAGTTAACGCCCAAGTTAAAGGCCATCCAGAAGAAGTATTCATCACGTGACCGGGACTCAATGATGAAGATGCAGGAAGAGACCCAAAAACTGTACAAGGAAGCGGGTGTCCACCCGATGGCCTCAATGCTGCCACTCATCATCCAGCTGCCAATCATGTGGGCCCTGTACCAGGCAATCTGGCGGACCCCTGAATTGAAGCACGGGACCTTCCTCTGGCTGCAGTTAGGGCACACCGACCCTTACTTCATCATGCCAATTTTGGCGGCCATCTTCACCTTCATTAGTTCCTGGTTGTCGATGGCCTCCATGCCGGAGAAGAACAGCATGACAACAATGATGACCTGGTTCATGCCAATCATGGTATTCTTCATGGCCCTCGGTTTCTCGTCCGCCATTACCCTTTACTGGGTAGTTTCTAACGCCTTCCAAGTTGTCCAAACCCTGTTGATCCAAAACCCATTCAAGATTCGTAAGGAACGGGAGGAAAAGCAACGGGCTGAAAAGGCACGGAAGCGGAAGTTGGCTAAGGCCAAGCGGCGGGCCTACCAAAGCAGACGTAAATAGGTAAAGTCCGCAACTTAAATTATTAATATTAAAATCACGACTCAGTTCAAAAAACGGGGTCGTGATTTTTTTAAATAAATAATTACTGATAAACGCTTGTCAATAGGGCGCCACTAGGGTAATTTTATTAAGGCAGATTGCAAGAAATAACTTGAACGAATTTAATGACGTAGATTAAGCAGGAAGATCTCGATTGGTGTATGCCAA